>NZ_PYUQ02000022.1:0-81151 GCF_003030865.2 Halomonas sp. SL1
GTGGCGAGCAGCGGCAGACCGATCAGCAGGCGCGGGGAGGGCATGGGGAGACTCCGGGGCGGCAGAACGGGGGCCATGCTGCCATAGCCGCCACCGGCGCAACAGCACGGCGGGGCGTCGCGGCTCAGGCCAGGAAGTCCGCCAGTCTCGATGCCTGCTGGAGGACGCCTTCGAGGATGGGGTCGCTGGTCGCCGCCGGGAAGTCGGCGGGCAGGTCGGCGGCGAGGTCACCGACGATCCGCTCGGCGGAGCCGGCGATCTCCTCCATCAGCGCGGTGACGCGTTCGGGCGAATAATCGACCTGCTCGGCGGTGGCGATGAAGTGCCGGGGCGCCATCCGCGACCAGCGGTAGTGGCGATTCTTGCCCTTCAGGGCCATGGCCATCTTGGCGCGCTCGGCGGCCATGCTGCCCTGGCGCATGAGCGGGTAGGCCGAGATGACGTCATACATCGGCGTCATTCGATAGGCGCTTCCCGGCTCGAGGAACAGGCTGAAGTTCTTGGCATGCCCGTCGATGGCGGCCAGCAGCCAGAACAGGATCTGGGCCTTGAAGAAGCGCTCCCGGTCCACGCCGGCCTGCTGGGAGCCGCGCAGCAGGCGCATGGCCTGGGCGATTCCCGGGCCGCCGTCGCTCTCGTACTTGAGCGCCGGGGCAATTCCCAGCGCCTGGCAGAAGTCTTCCTGGGGCAGGCGCATGAGCCAGGACCCGTCCCGCGACCAGCGGCGGTCGAAGCGTTCGACTACCAGCACCTCCTGGTCGCCGAAGCGGGCGAGCGCGGTCTTCGCCGCCGGCAGGCCGAAGGCCTCCAGCAGGCGCAGGCACAGCCACTCGTTGGCGTTGCTCTGGCGCAGATCGATGTTGCTGTGTTCGAGAAAGCCGATCGGCAGCTTGAAGATGTGACTGGTGGGTGTGCTGCCGGTGGGGCGCTGCCAGCGGCCCTGATGCCAGAGTAGCGCCGTCTTTTCCTGGGCGCCGGCCAGCGAGATGCGAAAATCCTGGCCCTCGGCCATGCCCAGCGGAGCGTCCTGATAGCCGGACAGCAGCGCCTCGATGGCGTGATCATCGAGCGGCTCGGCGGTGACGCCGTGGACGTCGCCACTCGGGGCATCCTCGGGGGTGAGCTGGATGGCGCCGACGCAGTCTCGGCCGATGCTCGCCAGCAGGTCGAAGGGGTGGCGCGTCGGCACTCGGAAGCGGGCCTGCATGCGGGCGCGGATCGCCTCCGAGTCCGGCAGCAGGTTGTCGAAGAAGTTGTAGACTCGCTCGCCGCGGTACGCCGCCGTGGAGAGCGGCAGCGAGAGCGAGACGGCCCGGGCGCCGGGGCGCTCGATCCATTCACGACGGTACTGGAAGGCCATGGCGCCGGAGCGCGCCAGGCTCAGGGTGCCGACCTCGATGCCGTTCATCGCGACGGTGAGATTCGCCATGGCCTACCACTCCTGGTCCCAGCACGCCTCGGGGCTTGCCGATTCCTCGGTGCTGTCGCGTTCGGTGACGTGAAGCTCCAGCTCGAGGGCCGACAGCAGCTTGAACAGCGTCTCGAGCCGGCTGCGCTCCGGGTGGTGCTCGAAGCCGGAGACGGTCGCCTGCTTGATGCCGATCTGCTCGGCGGTGGCCTGCTGCGTCAGCTGGCGGCGCTTGCGCGCGTTCTTCAGCGAGTGCGCGAGCATCTCGGGTGAGGTGATCTTCATGGTATCCCCTGTAGAGGATAAAAAGACGTTTATCCGCTATAGAGGATATTAGCACAATATCCTCTATAGCGGATATTACGGCGTCATCTCGACATGCGATGGCACTGAGCCATTTGCTAGGATGAGCGTTCTACTCAAGCTGGCCAGGAGGTGTGCCATGACGGACCTTCACGACGATGCCGATTTCCAGGCCCTGATGGGCGATGTGAAACCCCTGTCGCGCGGCCAGGGCCGGGCGCATACCGGCCAGACCCGCCGCGTGCCCACCGAGGCGCAGCTCGCCAAGCGCGAAAGCGCGGCCGGTGACGGCGCGGGTCGCGATATCCTCTCCGACGACTTCGTCGATCTGGTGCCGCCCTTCGATCCGCTGGACTTTCGCCGCGACGGCATCCAGCGCGGCGTGGCGGAGCGCCTGCGCCAGGGCGGCTATCCGATGCAGGCCAGCCTGCACCTGCTGCGCCGCCCGGTGGAGGAGGCCCGACAGGCGCTGCCGGCCTTCCTGCGCGAGGCCGTGGAGCACGACCTGCGCTCGGTGATGATCGTCCACGGACGAGGCCGCGAGATCGACAGCCCCGCCAACGTGCTGCGCTCCTACCTGGCCAAGTGGCTGCCGGCCTTCGACGAGGTCCAGGCCTTTGCCTCGGCGAGCCAGGCCGACGGCGGCCTGGGCGCCACCTGGGTGATGCTGCGCAAGAGCGAACGGGCGAGGGCGGCCAACCGGGAGCGTCAGCAGAAGCGCCGGGGTTGATGCCGGAGGCGCGACTCAGAAACGACGAAGCCGGCCCTAGGGCCGGCTTCGTGCGTTCTGGCGAGGCGATCCGTCAGGCGACTTCGCCCTTGTGGGCCTCGCGCAGGCGACGGCGGAACAGCGGTTCCGGGTCGTCGGTACCGGGCTGGTAGCTGCGGCTGAAGGTGCTCAGGGCGTTGAGGGCATCCTCGACGATCTGATCCTCGCGCAGCAAGAAGGCGTCGAAACCGCAGCGCGACATGTAGAACAGCTGGTCGATCAGCACGTCGCCGATGGCGCGGATCTGGCCCTGGTAGCCGTGCCGCTCGCGCAGCAGCCGGGCAATGCTGTAACCGCGGCCGTCGGTGAACTTCGGGAAGTCGATGGCCACCAGCGGCGCGGCGTCGAGCTCACGCGCCAGCGCGTCGGTCATCTCGGTGTCGCTGGGCAGCCAGGGGGCGACGTCGTCGCCCTTGCTGGAGGCCTGCCAGTCGGCCAGCGGCAGCAGGGCCGGCTGGCCCTTGGGGCGCTGGGTGGCGTCCTCGCAGAGGACCCACTCATCGGTCACGACGCGGCGGTCGGCGATCAGGGGGCGAGAGGTCTGCTCAGGCATAGACACGCTCCTTGAAGGGTTTGAGGCCGATGCGGCGATAGGTGTCGAGGAAGGTCTCGTCGGGGGTGCGCTCGCCGACATAGACCTGCAGCAGCTTGTCGATCACGCCCGGCACGTCCTCGCGGTAGAAGGAGGGGCCGAGGATCTTGCCGAGCGAGGACTCGTTGCCCTGGCTGCCGCCCAGCGAGATCTGATAGTACTCCTCGCCCTTCTTGTCGACGCCGAGGATGCCGATGTGGCCGACGTGGTGGTGGCCGCAGGCGTTCATGCAGCCGGAAATGTTGAGCTCCAGCGGGCCGAGGTCGTAGAGGAAATCCAGGTCCTCGAAGCGCTCCTGAATGGACTGAGCCACCGGGATCGACTTGGCGTTGGCCAGACTGCAGTAGTCGCCGCCGGGGCAGCAGATCAGATCGGCCAGGGTGCCCACGGTGGGGTTGGCCAGGCCGAGCTCGTCGAGGCGCTGCCAGAGTTCTTCGATGCGGTCCACGGCCACGTCGGTGAGCACCAGGTTCTGCTCGTGGGTCACGCGCAGTTCGCCGTAGCTGAATTCGTCGGCCAGGTCGGCGATGGCGGCCATCTGCTCGGAGGTGACGTCGCCCGGCGAATGCTCGCGGCGCTTCAGCGACAGGGTCACGGCCTTGTAGCCGGGGACCTTGTGGTCGGTGACGTTGTTGGTCACGAAGCGACCGAAGGCGCGGTTGTCGGCGCGCAGGGTCTCGTAGGCCTCGATCGCCTCGGTGCCGATCTCGCGACGTTCGGGATCGACGAAGTGATCGGCCACGGCCGCCACGGCCTCGTCGGTGAGGGTCTGGGGGCCGTCCTTGAGGTGCGCCCACTCTTCCTCGACGCGGCGACGGAATTCGTCGATGCCGAGTGCCTTGACCAAGATCTTGATGCGCGCCTTGAACTTGTTGTCGCGGCGGCCAAACTGGTTGTAGACCCGCAGGATCGCCTCGAGGTAGGTCAGCAGGTGCTGCCAGGGCAGGTCCTCGCAGACCGTGTTACCGATCATCGGGGTACGGCCCAGACCGCCACCGGCCAGCACCTTGACCCGCACCTCGCCGGCGTCGTCGCGCCAGAAGCGCAGGCCCACGTCATGGACCTGGATCGCCGCGCGATCCTCTTCGGCGCCGGTCACCGCGATCTTGAACTTGCGTGGCAGGTAGGCGAACTCGGGGTGGAAGGTCGACCACTGACGGATCAGTTCGCACCACGGGCGCGGGTCGACCTGCTCGTCGGCAGCGATGCCGGAGAACTGATCGGTGGAGGTGTTGCGGATATCGTTGCCGCTGGTCTGGATGGCGTGCATCTGCACGCTGGCCAGGTCGGCGAGGATGTCCGGCACGTCCTCCATCTTGGGCCAGTTCAGCTGCAGGTTGGTGCGCGTGGTGAAGTGGCCGTAGCCGCGGTCGTAGCGTGCGGCGATCTCGCCCAGCTTGCGCAGCTGGTAGGCGGCCAGCATGCCGTAGGGAATGGCGATACGCAGCATGGGCGCATAGCGCTGCACATAGAGGCCGTTCTGCACGCGCAGCGGCAGGAATTCCTCGTCGCTGATCTTGCCCTCGAGGTAGCGACGCATCTGGTCGCGGAACTGGGCGACGCGTTCGTCGACCAGGGTCTGATCATGGGTGTCGTAGCGATACATTCAGCGCTTACCTGAAACGGGGAAGTGGCGAAGCTTGGCGACTACCTTAACGGGTCGCAATTATTCTATAAAAGAATAAATCTTCATAGTTTATATTCGAAACGGAATGAGTACTGGGCCTGTTCATCGGCACTTTTCGCTCATACCGCCAACCGCTGCCAACCCCGGTGCTGCCAGATCAGCATGAAACCGAGGGAGTTGAGGCAGCGATAGCCGAGCTGGATCCACCAGATACCGAGCAGCCCGGCCTCCTGATGCACGCCGACCCACCAGGCCAGCGGCAGGAATATCATCCATTGTAGCGTCAGGGTGAGGGTCATCACCGTACGCTGGGCGCCGGCGCCGAGCAGCGCCTGGGCGAAGACCAGGGCCGCGGCGTCGAGCACGATCATCGCCGCCGTGAGCTGCAGCGGCAAGCGGCCCAGCGCGATCAGCGCCTGGTCGTGCAGGAACAGCCCCAGCACGGCGTCGGGCAGCACCACCATCGGCAGGGCGATCAGCGCCAGGCAGGGAAAGGCCAGGCGCACCACGTCCCAGCCCCAGCGGTGAGCGTCGCGATGGTCGTGGCGCCCCAGCGACTCGCCGACCAGGCTCATCGCCGCCATGCCCAGCCCCACGCCGGGCAGGATCAGCAACAGCGACAGGTTCACCAGCACGTGCCCGACCGCCACGCTGGCGGTGTCGATCCGTCCGAGTATCCAGAACAGCACCGCATAGCCGGCGGCGAACCATATCTGCTGGAAGGAGTGTGGCACGGTCAGGCGCAGCGTGGTGGTGAAGGTGCCGGCGCAGGGGCGGCGCGTCAAGAAGCCGCTCGAGCGCGCGTGACGCAGGCTATGCCATGCCCACAGGCCGAGGCCGGCGAACAGCGACAGGGTGGTCCCGGCACCGGCCCCGGCACTGCCCATGGCGGGCAGGCCGGCCAGGCCGAAGATCAGTCCCACGCTCGCCACCACGTTGATCAGGTGCATGGCCAGGATGATACGCAGATAGAGGCCGGTCTGCTGGATGCCGTTCCAATAGCCGCGAAAGCAGAAGATCATCGCCACCGGCACCAGCGACGCGACACGCCACTGGAAGTAGCCGGCCGCCTCGGCGTTCACAGCCGGGTCCTGATTGATCAGCGCCAGCAACGCCGGCGCCTGCCACAGGCACAGGAGGGTCAGCGGGCCGGCCACGGCCAGCGCGATCAGCAGGCCTGCGTTGAGCGACACGGCGCGGCGCGTCCAGTCCTGCTCGCCGTGGCGGCGCGATGCCTGGGCTTGTACCGCCGACGACAGCCCGAAGACCACGGCGGTGATCAGGAAGATGGCGTAGCCGCCGATGCCCACCGCGGCCAACGGCACCTCGCCGAGCGAGCCCACCAGGGCGGCATCGACGAGGTTGAGCAGGCTCTGGGTGAGCATGCCACCGATGATCGGCAGGGCGAGGCGCAGAATGGTCTGGCGTCTGGAGGTCTCAGGCAGCATGCCGGCCTCCATGGATCGACTGGACGAGGGGGAGAATGGTCTGACGACGAGAGGGTTCAGGCAGCATGCCGACTTCCAGGAATGACGAAACCGGGCCCGCTGAGCGGGCCCGGAGCGAGCGAGACGACCATCAGCTGGGGTCGTAGGAAAGCACCGGCGACAGCCAACGCTCCATCTCGGCTTGCGTCATGCCCTTGCGCTCGGCCAGCGCCTCGACCTGGTCGCGGGTGATCTTGCCGGTCGAGAAGTACTTCGACTGCGGGTGGGCGAAGTACCAGCCGGACACCGCGGCGGCGGGCCACATGGCGAAGCTGTCGGTGAGCTCGAGGCCGGCGTTGGCCTCGGCCTCGAGCAGCCGGAACAGGGTCGCCTTCTCGGTGTGGTCGGGGCAGGCCGGATAGCCCGGCGCCGGGCGGATGCCCTGGTACTTCTCGGCGATCAGCGCCTCGTTGTCGAGGGTCTCGTCGGCGGCGTAGCCCCAGAACTCCTTGCGCACCCGCTCGTGCATGCGCTCGGCGAAGGCCTCGGCGAGGCGGTCGGCCAGCGCCTGGACCATGATGGCGTTGTAGTCGTCGCCGGCGGCCTTGTAGCGGTTGGCGAGCTCCTCGACGCCGTGGCCGGTGGTGACGGCGAAGCCGCCGATCCAGTCCGGCTTGCCGGATGCCTTGGGCGCGATGAAGTCGGCCAGGCTGTAGCAGACGCCCTCGCGGTTCTTGGTGGTCTGCTGGCGGATATGGTGCAGCCGCTCGATGACCTCGCTGCGTGACTCGTCGGCGTAGACCTCGATGACGTCGTCATCGACGGCGTTGGCCGGCCACTGGCCGATCACGCCGCGGGCATGAACCAGCCCCTCGTCGATCAGCTTGCGAAGCATCGCCTGGGCGTCGGCGAACAGGCTGCGGGCCGCTTCGCCGACCACCTCGTCGTCGAGGATCTTCGGATACTTGCCGGCCAGCTCCCAGCTCATGAAGAACGGCGTCCAGTCGATGCGCTCGACCAGCTCGTTGAGGTCGTAGTCCTCGAACACCTTGAGGCCGGTGAAGCCGGGCGCCGGCGGTGTGTAGCCGTCCCAGTCGAGGACCGGCTTGCGCGCACGGGCCTCGGCGTAGCTGAGGTCGGCCGCCTTGGGGCGACGCTTGGCGTTGCGCTCGCGCACGACCTCGTACTCGGCGCGGATCTCGGCCACGTACTCCGGTTTCAGCGCCGGCGACAGCAGCTTGCCGGCCACGCCCACGGCCCGCGAGGCGTCGGTGACGTAGATCACGGGATGCTCGTAGCCCGGCTCGATCTTGACCGCGGTATGGGCCTTGGAGGTGGTGGCGCCACCGATCAGCAGCGGGAGCTCGAAGCCCTGGCGCTGCATCTCCTTGGCCACGTGGACCATCTCGTCCAGCGACGGGGTGATCAGCCCGGAGAGGCCGATGATGTCGGCGTTCTCTTCCCTGGCGGTCTGCAGGATCTTCTCCGCCGGCACCATCACGCCGAGGTCGATCACCTCGTAGTTGTTGCACTGCAGGACCACGCCGACGATGTTCTTGCCGATGTCGTGGACGTCGCCCTTGACCGTGGCCATGACGATCTTGCCCTTGGTTTGAGTATCCTCGCTCTTTTCCGCCTCGATGTAAGGCAGCAGGTAGGCCACCGCCTGCTTCATGACCCGCGCCGACTTGACCACCTGGGGCAGGAACATCTTGCCGGCACCGAACAGGTCGCCGACCACATTCATGCCGTCCATCAGCGGTCCTTCGATCACCTCGATGGGGCGCGCGGCCCGCTGGCGGGCGAGCTCGGTATCCTCCTCGATATAGGCGGTGATGCCCTTGACCAGGGCGTGCTCGATGCGCTTCTCGACCTCCTCGTTGCGCCACTCGAGGTCTTCCTTCTTGGCGCCGCCGGAACCGTCGCCCTTGTATTCGTCGGCGATCTCCAGCAGGCGCTCGGTGCTGTCGCTGCGGTGATTGAGCACCACGTCCTCGACCGCCTCGCGCAGCGCCTCGGGCAGGTCGTCGTAGACCGCCAGCTGGCCGGCGTTGACGATGCCCATGGTCAGCCCGGCGCGGATGGCATGGTAGAGGAACACCGAGTGGATCGCCTCGCGCACCGGGTTGTTGCCGCGGAACGAGAACGACACGTTCGACACCCCGCCGGAGACCATCGCGTGGGGCAGGTGCTCGCGGATCCAGCGGGTGGCCTCGATGAAGTCGACGGCGTAGTTGTCGTGCTCCTCGATGCCGGTGGCGATGGCGAAGATGTTGGGGTCGAAGATGATGTCTTCGGCAGGGAAGCCGATCTCGTCGACCAGCAGGCGATAGGCGCGCTGGCAGATCTCGGTCTTGCGCGCGAAGGTGTCGGCCTGGCCTTCCTCGTCGAAGGCCATCACCACGATGGCGGCGCCGTAGCGCATGCAGCGGGTGGCCTGCTCGCGGAAGATGTCCTCGCCTTCCTTCAGCGAGATCGAGTTGACCACCGCCTTGCCCTGAATGCACTTGAGGCCGGCCTCGACGATCTCCCACTTGGAGGAGTCGACCATGATCGGCACCCGGGCGATGTCGGGCTCGCCGGCGATCAGGTTGAGGAATCGCACCATGGCTTCCTGGGACTCCAGCATGCCCTCGTCCATGTTGACGTCGATGACCTGGGCCCCGTTCTCGACCTGCTCCAGGGCCACCTCCAGGGCGGTGGTGTAGTCCTCTTCCTTGATCAGGCGCTTGAAGCGCGCCGAGCCGGTGACGTTGGTGCGCTCGCCGACGTTCACGAACAGCGAGTCGTGGGCGATGTTGAACGGCTCGAGGCCGGACAGCCGGCAGGCCAGCGCGCGCTCGGGCACTTCACGGGGCGCGGTGTCCCGGATCGCCCGATGGATGGCGGCGATGTGCTCGGGGGTGGAGCCGCAGCAGCCGCCGATGATGTTGACCAGGCCGCTGGCGGCGAAGTCGGCGACGATGGCGGCCATCTCCTCCGGCGTCTGGTCGTACTCGCCGAACTCGTTGGGCAGCCCGGCGTTGGGGTGCGCCGAGACGAAGGTGTCGGCCTTGTCGGAGAGCTCCTGCAGGTAGGGGCGCAGCTCCTCGGCGCCCAGCGCGCAGTTCAGGCCCACGGAGATCGGCTTGGCGTGACGCACCGAATTCCAGAACGCCTCGGTGGTCTGGCCCGACAGGGTGCGGCCGGAAGCGTCGGTGATGGTGCCGGAGATCATCACCGGCAGCCGCTCGCCGCGATCCTCGAACAGCTCTTCCAGGGCGTAGATGGCGGCCTTGGCGTTGAGAGTGTCGAAGATGGTCTCGATCAGAATCAGGTCGCTGCCGCCCTCGATCAGCGCCTCGGCGGCCTCGCGATAGTTGTCCCGCAGCTCGTCGAAGGTGACGTTGCGCTTGGCCGGGTCATTGACGTCCGGCGACAGCGAGGCGGTGCGCGAGGTCGGGCCCAGCACGCCGGCCACGTAGCGTGGCACGCCGGTTTCCTCGGCCACGGCGTCGCAGACCGCACGGGCCAGGCGGGCCGACTCGCGGTTGAGCTCGGCGACCAGGTCTTCCATGCCGTAGTCTGCTTGGGACAGGCGGGTGCTGTTGAAGGTGTTGGTCTCGACGATGTCGGCGCCGGCTTCCAGATAGTCGCGGTGGATGCGCGTTACCAGGTCCGGGCAGGTCAGTGCCAGCAGGTCGTTGTTGCCCTTTAGATCGGTGGGCCAGTCGGCGAAGCGCTCCCCGCGGAACTCTTCCTCCGACAGCGCGGCATTCTGCAGCATGGTGCCCATGCCGCCGTCGAGCATCAGGATGCGGTGGCGAAGACTGTCGGTCAGCGAAGCGGTCAGGGGAGTCGGAACGGCGGCCATGGGTCGAGTCTATCTCCAGCGATAAGGGCATCGGGGCGCGACAGCGGCGCATATTTATGAGGTGTAGCGCTCGTCACGGATCGGCGCGAGGCCGGACAAACGCCGCATCTTAGCAAAAGCCGACGTCCCGCGGCAGGGTCGCGACGAGAGCGTCCTTCATGTCGTGCGTGACCGGTTTTCATGCAGCCGCTTGGGGTATAACCCAGTGCGGCGGTCGGGATTGTCAGGGTTCGGGCAGTCGCTTACCATAGTGGCAGACCCTCATCCCGGCCCGACCGTGCCGGGCTCGACCAGCGAGAGAGCAATGAGCGACAGCATTCAGATCACCGACAGCGCCCAGGATTACCTTGCCGAACTGCTGGCCAAGCAGAACGTCGAGGGTATCGCCGTGCGCATCTTCATCACTCAGCCGGGCACGCCCTATGCCGAGACCTGCCTGGCGTACTGCCGCCCCGGTGAGGAAGAGCCGACGGACGAGCGTCTGGAACTCGACAAGATCGTCGTCTACCTCGACAAGAACAGCATCGCCTTCCTCGAGGAAGCGGTGGTCGACTTCAACGCCGACCGCATGGGCGGCCAGCTGACCATCAAGGCGCCCAACGCCAAGATGCCCAAGGTCAACGAAGACAGCCCGCTGGCGGATCGCGTCAACTACGTGCTCTACAGCGAGATCAACCCGGGGCTCGCGGCCCACGGCGGCGAGATCAAGCTGGTCGAGCTGACCGACGAGCAGGTGGCCGTGCTGGCCTTCGGCGGCGGCTGCCAGGGCTGCGCCGCGGTCGACCTGACCCTCAAGGAAGGCGTCGAGAAGACCCTGATGGAGCGCATTCCCGGGCTGGCCGGCATCCGCGACGTGACCGACCACTCGGACACCACCAACGCCTACTATCAATAGGGCCAGGTCAGTGGCGATGGCCGGCGCCGACGACGCGCCGACCAAGTCGTGACCTAGTCCTGGCTGTCCTGGTTCTCGGGCCCCGCATCGTCGGGGCCCGAGGCGTTTTCGGCCGCGGCCTCGAGCCGGGCCTGGCTCTCCTGCATCTTCTCCAGCGATGACCACAGTCGCGCCTCGAGCTGCTGCTCAAGAGTCTCCACGCGGGCCTGGCGGCTGGCGAGGGCGGCCTGGGCGTCCTCCAGTCGGGCGCCCAGGCGGGTGCGTTCCTCGTCGAGGCCGGACCGGGCGGTTTCGGCATCGCGCCGCGCCTGCTCCTCGCCGCGACGCTTCTTCTCTTCCTCCTTGAGGGCATCCTGCAGCGCCTGCTGCTCCGCCTTGGCGCCCTCCAGGCGCTTCTCCAGCCGCTCGTGTCGCGTGGCATGGGCCTTCTCGGCGGCCTGGCGTTCCTGACGGGCCTCGTCGAGCAGCCCCATCAGCCTCGCCTCGGCAGCCTCGTGGCGCTGCTCCTCCTGGGTGAGCCGCGCCTGGTGCGCGGCTTCCAGCTCTTCCTGCGCCTGACGGTGAGCTTGGGCCTGACGTTCGAGCTCGTCCTGCAGTTCGTCCAGGCGTGTCTCAAGCCGGCCGCGGACCTCGCGCTGACGGGTGGTCTCGGCCTGCAGGGTGTCGTGCTCTGCCTGCAGGCGGCTGAGCTCGGCGGTCCGCTCGTTGAGGCGCTCCTCACTGTGAGTCAGGTGGGACGACAGGGCGTTCTCGCGCTGTTCGGCGTCCTCGGCGCGGCGCTCGGCGGCGGCCACGGCCTGCTGCGCATCGGCGACCTTGTCGTCGGCCTCGCGGCGGTAGTGGGCCAGGGCCTCGTTGGCGGCGTCCTGGGCCTGCTGCCACAGCGACTCGGCGAGCTCCTGGAGCGGTGCCGGCATGCCGCGGGGCGGCGGCACGTCGCGGTTCTCCTCGCGACGCTTTCGCCATTCGCGCAGATGCTCGCTGATGGTGGTGAAGCTGCCGGTGCCGAGCGTCTCGCGAATCCGCTGCACGCTGGGCGCCTGCCCGGCGGCCATCAGCTCGTCGATCGCTCGCTGCACGTCTTCAAAGCGTACGCCGCTGCGCGCCATGCCGTTCTCCTCGTCTCGTGAGCCCGCCCGTCGGGACTTTCAGATCGCACTATACCCGTCCCGGGTGTCGGGATAAAGATAATTACATTAAACGTAATACGTAATTTACATTATCAAAAGAAGCAAATAATCAAGATTACGCGGCTTATCTTGATTATTCTGGTCGTAACGCCGATACTGCGGTCTGGTGGGGCAGACGATTGAATTCAAAGGGCGAAATGCGGATGAAAGCTGGCGGGAAGGGTGGTCAGGCGCCTGGCTAGGTCGCCCGCTGCGACACAATAGCCACGAGGGAGGTGTAAACGGCCGTGGAAAGGGATAGCGAGAAGCCGGGCGCGTTGATCGCCCGGGCGGCGGCGCTGAACGAGGCGATGGGCGATGTAGTGAGTCGGGACGAGCCGTCGACGACATCGACGCTGGCTCCGGCCGCCGGACACGCCCATATCGCCGCGACCAGCGATGCCGAGGCGGTGGCCCAGTGGCTCGGCGAGTATCGCGCCAGCCCCAACACTCAGCGGGCCTATCGGCGCGAAGCGGAGCGGCTGCTGCTGTGGCTGGCCGAACAGGAGCTCGCGCTTTCCGAGGTGCGCCGCGATCATCTGGACGCCTTCGAGGCCTTCCTGGCCGATCCACAGCCCCGCGAGCGCTGGGCCGGGCCGACCCGGCCGCGCCACGACCCGCGCTGGCGGCCGTTTCGCGGCCCGCTGTCGCCGGCCAGCCGCCGGCAGTGCCTGGTGATCCTGCAGGGGCTGTTCGCCTGGCTGGTGGAGGCGGGTTGGGTCGGGCACAACCCGTTCCGGCTGATGCGCGACAAGCGCCGCCGGCTGGACAATCGCCAGGGCAGGGTGGAGCGCTACCTGGAGAAGCCGCTGTGGGACTGGCTATGGCGGTGGCTGAACGAGGCGCCGGGCGAGGACGCCACGTCGCGGGCACGCTTCGAGCATGAGCGCCGCCGCTTCGCCTTCGGCTTCGCCTACCTGCTGGCCCCGCGGATCGGCGAGATGGCAGCGGCCCGCATGCACGACGTCCACCGCCGCGAAGGCCGCTGGTGGTGGCACACGGTGGGGAAGGGTGGCAAGGCGGCGAGCATCCCGGTGCCGCCGGACATGATGCGCCTGCTCGGGGAATGGCGAACGGCGCTCGGTCTGGCGCCCGAGCCGGGGCCGGACGAGGTCATGCCGCTACTCAGGGGGCTCGACGGCCGGCGCGGGCTCGGCGAGAACCGGCTCTATCGGCTGATGCGCGAGACCTTCGCCCGGGCGGCGGATACCCTGGCGGCGCGACAGGGCGCCGAGAGCACCCGCGAGGTGACGCTATTGCGTCGCGCTACCCCGCACTGGCTGCGCCATACCGCGCTGACTCACCAGGCTCAGGCCGGCGTCGAACTGCGCTATCTCGCCGAGACGGCGCGCCACTCGCGGCTTGACACCACCGCCCGTTACCTGCACGCCGAGGACGCCGAATGGCATCGTCAGCAGTCGCGTCACGGGCTGTCGCCGGGGGCGGACGACGACGGGGGCCAGCCGTTATAATGGCGTTAACCGTTTCAAGGAGTGTTGCATGACCACGACCGCCGAACAGGCCCAGCAGGAACTCTTAGACGAGTTCGAAATGTTCGACAACTGGATGGACCGCTACCAGTACATCATCGACATGGGCAAGCAGCTGCCGGCCTTCCCCGAGGAGTGGAAGCGCGACGAGCTCAAGATCCAGGGCTGCCAGTCCAACGTCTGGATGCACCACGAGCGCGACGGCGAGCGGCTGCGCTTCCAGGCGATCTCCGACGCCGCCATCGTCTCCGGGCTGATCGCCGTGCTGATGCGCATCTACGATGATCGCCGTCCGGAGGACATTCGCGACACCAGCCCGCACTTCCTCAAGGACCTGGGCCTCGACAAGCATCTCTCGCCGACGCGCAGCAACGGCCTGAATGCCATGCTCGAGCGCATCTATCGCGTCGCCGAGCAGGAAGCCGCCTGAGTCCAGGCCCACGAGCCGGCGATACGAGACCGCCCGCGATGGAGACATCGCGGGCGGTCTGCGTTCAGGCATGGATACGCCTCGTGCTGCGGCTACCGCGCGGCCTTGTCGTTTGGCGATGCCTCTTCGCTACCGCGACAGCGGAAATGCTCGTCGAGCTCGGGGTCTTCCCGGCACAGCCGTTCGCTGGGGCCGCCGGGCACCGGGTCGATGCCGCCCTCGGCGCCGGGATGGCAGCGCAGGAGGCGGCGCAGGCCCAGCCAGCCGCCCTGGAGCGGGCCGTGGACCTTCAGCGCTTCGGCCGTGTAGTGGGAGCAGCTTGGCCAGTAGCGACAGCGCGGCCCGAGCAGCGGGCTCAGGATCAGCTGGTAGGCCCTGACCAGGCCCAGCAGGGGGCAGGTCAGGAGGCATCCGGCGAGGCGCCGGACTCGGCGGAGCGGGGCGGTCATGGCCTCAGCGCTTGCCGTAGAGGGCCTCGGGCTCGATCAGCGGCGCCGAGGTGATGCGCGCATCCTCGCCCTCGAGGGAGACGTAGAAGCAGCTGCGACGGCCGCTGTGACAGGCCGGCCCGGTCTGGTCGACCTGCATCAGCAGGGTGTCGCCGTCGCAGTCGAGGGCGGCGCTGCGCAGATGCTGCTGCTGGCCGGAGGATTCGCCCTTGCGCCACAGCTTGCTCTTGGAGCGCGACCAGTAGCAGACGCGACCGGTGGCCAGCGTCTCTTCCAGCGCTTCGCGGTTCATCCACGCCATCATCAGCACCTCGCCGCTGTCGTGCTGCTGGGCGATGGCGGGAATCAGGCCGTCATCATTGAAGCGGATGGCGTCGAGGATCTCGCCGAGCGGATAACGGCTGTCGAGGGAGGCGCCTTCCAGGCGCTTGAAGGTGTCGGTCATGGGGCGTCCGGCTCAGGAGGTGGCAATGGCCGACCGGCAGGCCTCGCACCGGCCGAGCAGCTCGATGGTCTGACGCTGCACGACGAAACCGAGCTCTCGGGCACGTTGGCCGAGGCGCTCGTTGATGTCATCGAGGTGCAGCTCCTCGACCCGCCCGCAGTCGCGACAGATCAGCAGCTGGAAGCCATGGGCGTGTTCCGGGCAGGGGCAGGCCACGTAGGCGTTGAGCGATTCGATGCGATGCACCAGCCCCTGGTCGATCAGAAACTCCAGGGCGCGATACACGGTGGGCGGGCGCGCCGAGGCGTGCTCGGTGGCGAGGCGATCGAGCAGCTCGTAAGCCTTCAGGCCGCCTCGGGTGTCGGCGATGATCTGCAACACCCGCTGGCGGATCGGGGTGAAGCGCACGCCGCGCTGGCGGCACTGTCGCTCGGCCTGTTGTATCAGGGCGCTGGTATCGGTCATGCGAGCCATGCGGTCGAGGATTGAGGGGGCCATTCTACGCGCCCGGCATGGCCCGAGCCAGCCGTGGTGGGTGAGAAGGGCGCGTCGCTTCAGGCCTCGGCCGCCTCGCGAGCTTCCTGCGCCACTCGCTCGAGCTCGCTGCCGCGGGCGAAATGGTGCTGGGCGAAGGCCACTCGAGCTTCCGGCGAGACACCTTCCGGCTGGCGTTCGATGAGGTCGAGCCGCTTGCGCAGTCCCTCCCCATTGGCCATCTGGATCGCCAGACCCGGCCGGGCGTTGAGTTCCAGCAGCATCGGCCCGTGCTGGCGATCGATTACCATGTCGGTGCCGAGATAGCCCAGCGAGGTCATCTCGTAGCAGCCGGCCGCCAGCTCGAGCAGTGTCTTCCAGTCGGGAATGCGCAGGCTGGCCAGCTCGTGTCCGGTATCCGGGTGGTCGTGGCGGGCGCGATCGAACTGCACGCCGCGAATCGCCGTGCCGCTGGCGATGTCGATGCCCACGCCCACCGCGCCCTGGTGCAGGTTCGCCTTGCCGTCGGAGGCGGCGGTCGAGAGGCGCATCATGGCCATTACCGGATAGCCCTGGAAGACGATCACGCGGATGTCCGGCACGCCTTCGTAGCTGTACTCGGCAAAGGAGGCATCGAAGTCGATCAGCGCCTCGATCACCGCCACGTCCGGCGACCCGCCCAGGGAGTAGAGCCCGGAGAGGATGTTGGAGACGTGGCGCTCGACGTCCTCGAGGCTGAGATGAGCGCCGCTGGGCTTGACGAAGTGCGCCCCGTCACGCTTCTCGATCACCAGGATGCCCTTGCCGCCGCTGCCCTTGGCCGGCTTGATCACGAAGCCGCCGTGGGTGGCCAGCATCTCGTGGATGCGCTTGACGCCAAACTGCGTCGACACCGTACCGATCAGCGCCGGAGTGGTGATGCCGTACTGCTGGGCGAGCAGCTTGGTCTGGAGCTTGTCATCGACCAGCGGATACAGCCGGCGGTCGTTGTAGCGCCCGATGTAGCGGATGTTGCGCTGGTTCATGCCGATGATGCCCTTGGCGCGCAGCTTGCCCGGAGAGGTCCACATGGGCTCAGTCCTCCGTGACGGGCTTGAAGCGACGCAGCTCCAGCAGCCGGTAGCCGGTGTAGTTGCCGAGCATCAGGATCAGCGCCATCAGGATCAGCTGCACACCGAGGAAGTTGAAGGTGATATGGCGAATCCAGGGATTGTTCATCGCCAGGTAGGCCAGCACCGCGGTGAGCATGCTGCCGCCGCCCTGGATCAGTACCTCCTTGGGACCTTCCTCTTCCCACAGGATGGACATGCGCTCGATGGTCCACGACAGGATGATCATCGGGAAGAAGGTGATCTGCAGGCCAGCGTTGAGGCCCATGCGGAAGGACACCACCGAGAACAGCGAGATGATGGCGATGACCGTGATGATCACCGCCGTGACCCTGGCCACCAGCAGCAGGTTCAGGTACGACAGGTAGTTGCGGATCACCAGACCCACGGCCACGACCAGCAGGAAGCCCGCGAGCCCGGTCACCAGCGAGGTCTGGATGAAGGCCAGCGCGATCAGTACCGGCATGAAGGTGCCGGATGTCTTGATGCCCACCAGTACCCGCAGCAGCACCACCACCAGTGCGCCGATGGGAATCAGCAGGATGGTCTGGAACAGCGCCTGTTCCTCGAGCGGCAGGCTGTGGATCGAGAAGTTGAGCAGGGTGTCGGCATCCTTGGCCAGCTGGCTGCGCACAGCGGCAGCGGCGGGCTGGTTGCGCGAGATCATCGAGAAGCTGATCCGCGAGTTGGTGCCGCCCTGGACCTCCAGCACCGATTGGCCGGCATTTTCCCACAGCAGCAGGTTGTCCGGGCGTCCACGCTCGCCGTTGGCCGGGTCGAACAGCGCGCTCTCGTCACCGTCGTAGACCTGGATCCAGGTGGTCAGCGTCTGACGGCGACGGCCGTTCTCCAGCTGCAGGCCGCTGACGTTGCGGGCCTGGACGTCGGCCTGGTGGAGCAGCCGAAGCAGCAGCGGTGCGCGGTCGAACTGGGTCAGCAGCAGGCGGACGTTTTCATCGCGACGCTCGTCGCTGAACTCGCTGATCAGCTGCTGGGTGAAGGTGAAGGCATCGGCGCTGCGCGACCAGGCATCGTCGATGACTTCCTGGGCTGCGGTGTCATAGGGAGGCTCCCAGACCACATTGGCCGCCGACCGCGGAGGCGGCACCTCGGCGGGCTTGGCGTTCTCGGCGACGAGCACCTGGGCGCTGTAGTAGAGCTGCTGGTTGCCACGGGCCTCGCGCACCGACCACAGGGCGCGGCGGGCGCCGTCTTCCTCGAGATAGTTGAGGCCGTAGCCGGGAGAAGCAGTGTGCTCGGTAAGCACCCGGAAGCCGGGCTGGGTCGAGGGCAGGGCCATCTCGACCTTGGCGGGGCCGCCATCGGCCTGGAAGTTGACCTGGGCCTCGATCTCCCAGACCTTGCGCTGTTCGCCCGGCGTCCAGGGGACCTCGAACTGGACGTGGCGATGAACGCTCATGGCGATACCGGTGACCAGCAGCAGGGCGACGATCAGATAGAAGGGCAGTCGGGACATGTCGGCTTCCTTGGGCGCGGGACGCTCGGCCTATGCAGAAATCAGGGGCTCGGTGCCGCGTCGGGTGTCTCGGTCGTGTCGTCGGCTTCCGTTGCCGACGATGAAGCGTACTCGGGGCGTGCATAGATATGGCGGCGCGCCACGTCCACGATGGTGATGTCCATCAGGAAGCGCCGCCCCAGCAGCACCGGATAGTCGAGGTGGGTGCGATCATTGAGAGTGAATTCCACGCTCTCGCGCAGCGGGCCCAGCGTCACCAGCTGACGAATCACGGGGCGCGAGGCTTCGCCATTGGCCTGGACGATCTTGACCCGGCGCTCCACAGGGGCCTCGATCCACTGGTCGCGCATGCTCTCGACCACGGTGTCCTCGTCGTTGAGCCCCAGCTTGAAGCGGACCCAGTCCTCACCGTCGCGCTCGAACGGCGTGATCTCGGTGGCCGACAGCGACGAGGTCTGGGCGCCGGAATCGATGCGGGCTTCCAGATAGGTGCCGACTTGCGGCAGGCCGATCCATTCGCTGCGACCCACCAGCGTCTTGTTGTCGAGACGCTCGTCGGCCACCGGGCAGTCGCGTGACGCCGGCTCATGGCGGCTCTCGTCGCGTATTGACTCGAGTTCGCCGCGCACGTTTCGGAGCAGGTAGCCGACCTCGCGAACATCGGCCCGCAGGCCGAGCTGTTCCTCGCGATGCGTCGCCAGGGCCTGGAGGTTGGCATCACAGCGTGCGGTCAGCTCGGTTTCGAGTCGATCCATGCGATTCGCGAAGGCCTGTTGCGAGACCGGCTGGGGCGACGCTTCGTGCTGGGGCACCAGACCGCAACCACCGAGCGATAACAAGGCGGCGAGAGGTGCAATCAGCAGGGGGCGAATCGGCATGTCGACGACATCCTTGGCTCAGGCGAGTGGAGAGGCTAACGCCTCGCGAACTGACGGGATGATAAGGAGCAGGGAGCAGGCTGTCCATGTCGCGGCGGGGAGGAAGACGGTGGCAATGCGGGGTTACAGGAGAGCCTCTCCATCATTGCCATTGCCTCGATTTAACATAATATATATTATGCGAAATGTGTGTCGTGGCGGCTTGATGCCCTTGTGTCGTTATCGCGACACCCCGGCAGCCTGTCATGATGCCAAGTGTCGTCCAGCCTTCACGCTTCCGCCATGGGAACGCGCGTCGCGGTGCCGGAGAATGTCATGATCGACACGCCGGCACCCGGAACCCCTGCCGGGATTCCGGGCGCACGGCCCTGCGGTTGATGATGTCAGGCCGTCTCGGCGTCCAGCCGCTGGCTGGGTGCAGCGTGCTCGAGCCGGATCGCGATGAACTTCGAGGTCGGCGTGAAGGTCTGCTCGCCGTAGCTGTCGAGCGGCACCAGCGGGTTGGTTTCCGGATAGTAGGCAGCGGCCTGCCCGTCCGGCATGTCATAGGCCACCAGCTGAAAATCGCTGACCCGACGCTCGCGGCCGTCGTCCCACAGCGACACCAGGTCCACCCGGTCACCGGGTGCGAAGCCAAGTCGCCGGATCTCCGTCTCGCTGGCGAACACCACCTCGCGTAGCCCGAAGACGCCGCGGTAGCGATCGTCCAGTCCGTAGAGCGTGGTGTTGTACTGATCATGTGAGCGCAGCGTCTGCAGGATCAGGTCCGGCGTCTCGCCGCGGGCCAGCACCCCGGCGTTGACCAGCGCCTCGGGCAGCGCGTGGGACCGGAACCGGGCCTTGCCGCTGTCCGTGTGCCACACGCGCTCCGCGGCGGGATTGCCCAGATGGAAACCGCCGGGCTGGTCCAGCCGTGCATGGAAGTCCTCGAAGCCGGGAATGGTGTCCGCGATCAGCTCGCGGATGCGGCCATAGTCGGCGATCAGCGACACCCAGTCCACGGGATGATCGCCCAGTGTCGCCCGGGCGATGCCCGCGATGATCGCGGGCTCCGAGCGCAAATGTGCAGATCGCGGTGTCAGCTGGCCGTGGGAAATGTGCACCATGCTGAAGGTATCCTCGACGGTGACGCCCTGGGGGCCCTCGGCCTGCATGTCGATCTCGGTGCGGCCGAGGCACGGCAGGATCAGGGCCTCCCGGCCGGTCACCAGGTGCGAGCGGTTCAGCTTGGTGGCGATGTGCACGGTCAGCTCGCAGTGTCGCAGTGCGGCGTGGGTGCGCTCGGTATCCGGCGTGGCCTGGGCGAAATTGCCGCCCAGGCCGAGAAAGACCTTCGACCGCCCTTCTTCCATCGCCTGTATCGCCTGCACCGTGTTGTGGCCGTGGTCGCGCGGCACCTCGAACCGGAAACGCTCCTTCAGGGCATCGAGCAGCGCCGCCGGCGGCTTCTCGTCGATGCCCATGGTGCGATCGCCCTGCACGTTGCTGTGGCCGCGCACCGGCGACAGCCCCGCTCCCGGCTTGCCGACATTGCCGCGCAGCAGCTGAAGATTGACGATTTCCTGCACCGTGGCCACTGAATGGCGGTGCTGGGTGATGCCCATTGCCCAGCACATCACCACCCGTTTGGCGCGGCGATACATCCGGGCGGCCCGCTCGATGTCGTCCAGCGAGAGCCCCGATTGCGCGCGGATATGCGCCCAGGGCGTGGCGTCGACGGCGGCCAGGTAGTCGTTCAGGCCGTCGGTGTGTTCCTCGAGGAAGGCGTAATCGAACACCGGCGGCTCTCCGGCCGCCAGCGCTTCGCGCTCCCAGCCCAGCAGATACTTCGCGATGCCGCGCATCAGTGCCATGTCGCCACCGAGGGCCGGCCGGAAATAGGCGGTGCTGGTGGGTTCGGCGCCGTTGCCGAGCATTTCCAGCGGTTTCTGGGGATGCTGGAAACGCTCGAGGCCACGCTCCTTGAGCGGATTGATGCAGATGACCTGGGCGCCGCGCTGCACCGCTTCGCGCAGCGGCTCCAGCATGCGCGGATGATTGGTGCCGGGATTCTGGCCGATGACGAAGATCGCATCGGCGTGCTCGAGATCGTCGAACACCACCGTGCCCTTGCCGACGCCGAGGCTGTCGGTCATGCCGATGCCGCTGGCTTCGTGGCACATGTTCGAGCAGTCGGGAAAGTTGTTGGTGCCGAAGGCGCGGACGAACAGCTGATAGAGATAGGCGGCCTCGTTGCTGGCCCGTCCGGAGGTGTAGAACTCGGCCTGATGCGGCGACTCGAGGCGATTGAGATGCTGGGCGATCAGCGCGAACGCTTCCTCCCAAGGGATCTCGACGTAGCGATCGCTGTCGGCGTCATAGCGCATGGGATGCGACAAGCGTCCCTGGTATTCCAGCCAGTAGTCGCTCTGCCTGAGCAGGTCAGAGACGCGGTGTTCGGCGAAGAAGGCCGGGCCGACGGTGCGTCCGGTGGACTCCCAGTTGACCGCCTTGGCGCCGTTCTCGCAGAACTTCACCAAACCGTTCTCGGGCGCCTCGCCCCAGGCGCAGCCCGGGCAATCGAAGCCGTGATCCTGGTTGGTCTTGAGCATGGCACGGATGTTCTTGACCGCATTGTCGCTGCCCAGCCAGCTCCTGGTCACGCTTTTCAATGCGCCCCAGCCACCCGCCGCCCCCGAATACTCCCTGATAGGATCGTCCTGGCTCATCGTCTCTTCTTTCCCAACTAATGAGCTACCTAACATATTCCTCTTGTCGCGCCGCATCCAATCGAAACTCGTGAAGAATTCATCTGGTTTGTCTATCGATTGCGTCCTACAAGGTCGGATTGTATAGATGGGTTCAATGAAATGACGCGACGACCCGATGGTGTCGCGCCCTTCCGCCCGCGATGACCGACAGGATCCGACATGGACATCAAGCAGCTGAAGTTTCTCCTCGCCCTGGCCGAGACGCATCATTTCGGCAAGGCCGCCGAGCGTTGCCACGTGACGCAGCCGACGCTGTCCATGCGCCTGCGCGCCCTGGAGGAGGAACTGGATCTGGTGCTGGTCAACCGCGGCCATCGGTTCGAGGGGCTCACCGAGGCCGGCGAGCGTATCCTGGCCTGGGCCCGTTCCCTGCTATCGGCCCACGACGGGTTGCAGTCGGAGGCGGCCAACTGCCGAGGTCAGCTGGTGGGCACGTTGCGCCTGGGCATGGTACCGCTGGCGGCCATCGACCCCATGCAGCTCATCCAGCCGCTGAATCGCGCCTTTCCGGAGCTGCGCTTCGCCCTGCAGTCGCAGAGCTCGGAGCGCATCATCGACGACCTCAATCGCAACCAGCTGGATATCGGGCTGTGCTATCTCGAGCCGCTGGACGCGACCGATTTCGACGTCATTCGCCTCGGTGCCACCGACATGGGGTTGCTGCACGATACCCGCTACTTCACCTTCGAGGAGACGACGACGCTCGACTGGTCACGTCTCGACGGTCTGCCCCTGGGACTGCTGACCAAGGGGATGCACTATCGTCACTCCATCGGCGTCAGTTTCCGCCGCCACGGCCTGGATCCGTCCCCGGTGCTGGAGAGCGACTCCACCTTCCAGCTCGTACAGGCCGTCGGCGCCGGACTCTGCTGCGCGATCATGCCCTTGAACAGCGGCATCGAGGCGCTCAGCGAGCACCTGCGCATGATCCCCATCGCCGAGGCCAGCACCCAGGCGCCGATGGGGCTGCTGATGCGTCGCACCGAGCCCCGCTCCGCCCTCGCCGAGCAGTGCTTCGCCGAGATTCGCACGCTGTTTCCGGAATCTGATGATATGCCGACAGCCTGATGCCAGATCTGACCGGCTCGGATGGCACCCACGCCACCGCTCCGCTATATTATTGTACAAAGTCGATCCAAGGACTCTGCAATGTATAGAAAACTGTTGGGCCGGGGCCCGGTCGTCTGGCTGGCGATGGCGCTGATGCTCGTCGGCTGTGCCGGTGCCGATGTGGCGCGCTATGCGGGGACCACGCCGCGGCTCGATATCGCCGACTACTTCGAGGGGCAGACACGAGCCTGGGGCATGGTGCAGGACTACAGCGGCGAGGTGCAGCGCCGCTTCACCGTGGACATCGACGGCAGCGTCGAGGGCGATACCCTGACCCTGGATGAGCGTTTCGCCTATGCCGACGGCGAGACCGATCGCCGCGTCTGGACCTTCGAGCGTCGCGACGGTGGCCGCTGGGAGGGGCGCGCCAATGATGTCGAGGGCGTTGTGGTCGCCCGCCAGGTCGGCCATGTCTTTCATATGAGCTATCCGCTCGAGGTGACGGTCGACGGACGCGATCTCACCTTCCAGATGGACGACTGGATGTACCTGCAGCCCGACGGTCGGCTGATCAATCGTACGTCCATGAAGAAGTTCGGCTTCACGCTGGCGGAGATCACCATCGTCTTCGATCGCGACGCCCCGCGCTAGCCGATGTCGAGTGGCGTCCGCTCACCGGTACTCGCCTCGCCTCTTGCCGAAACGACACGGCCCCGACTCCTGGTGGAATCGGGGCCGTTGTCGTCATGGCCTGGGCGGCTGATGATCAGTCGTCGGCCGGGGCGTAGGAGCCATCCTCGCGGTGCACCTCGTTGCCGGTCAGGCCCGGGGTGAACACGCAGGCCAGGTGCATGGTCTTGGTGGCCCGCAGCAGGTGCTCGTCGTGCTGATCGAGGATATAGATGTCGCCCGGCTTGATCGGCCAGATCTTGCCGTCGGCCAGGGTCTCGACCTCGCCCTCGCCCTCGATGCAGTACACCGCCTCGAAGTGGTGCTTGTAGTGGATATGGGTCTCGGTGCCCTCGAAGATCCGGGTGATATGGAAGGAGCAGTTGCCGCCGTCATCGGCCAGCGACAGACGGGTGCTGTCCCAGTTGCCGTTCTCGGCGGTGACCAGGCGGTCGGTCTGGCGGGCTTCCTCGAGATTGCGAACGATCATTGGCGCTCTCCATGGGGTGTCTGGTGTGACGGGCGGTCGGGCCTGATCCCGTTCGATCGAGGCCGCCGCCGATGACCGCCCGCCTCGTCGTCAACGAGGCGGGCCAGGGGAATCGATCAGCTCAGGGCCTGGCGGGCGCTGGCCTCGAGAATGTCCAGGGCCTCGATCAGGTCCTCGTCGGGAATGGTCAGCGGGCACAGGCACTTGACCACTTCGCCGTCCTGGCCGCTGGTCTCGATGATCAGGCCGTTCTCGAAGGCCTGGCCGGTGATCTTGTCGGCGATCGCACCGCTGCCCACGTCGATGCCACGCATCAGGCCGCGGCCACGTTCGCTGGCCTCGATGCCGCGCTCGTCGGTGAGCCAGGCGGCGATCTTCTGGAAGCGCTCCTCGACGATGCGGCCCTTGCGCTGCACGTCACGCTCGAAGACGTCATCGCTCCAGTACTGGCGCAGCGTCGCGGCGGCGGTGGTGAAGGCCAGGTTGAAGCCGCGGAAGGTGCCGTTGTACTGGCCCGGCTTCCACTTGTCGAGCTCGGGGCGCATCAGCACGTGGGCGAACGGCAGGCCGAAGCCGGACAGCGACTTGGAGTTGGTGACGATGTCCGGCACCACGTCGGCATGTTCGAAGCTGAAGAACTTGCCGGTGCGACCGCAGCCGGCCTGGATGTCGTCGACGATCAGCAGGATGTCGTGGGCGCGGCAGATGCCTTCGAGACGCTTGAGCCAGTCGAGGCCGGCCACGTTGATGCCGCCCTCGCCCTGCACGGTCTCGACGATCACGCCGGCCGGCACGTCCAGGCCGCCGGACTTGTCGCCGAGCAGCTTCTCGAAATAGTCCAGGGTGTCGGTGGCTTCGCCCATGTAGCCGTCGTACGGCAGGAAGGATGCCCCCTGGGTCGGGACGCCGCCGGTGGCCTCGCGGAACTTGCGGTTACCGGTGGTGGCCAGCGCCCCCATGGTCACGCCGTGGAAGCCATTGGTGAAGGTCACGATGTTGTGACGGCCCTTGGCCACGCGGGCCAGACGGATGGCCGCCTCGACGGCGTTGGTGCCGGTCGGCCCCGGGAAGTGGACCTTGTAGTCCAGGCCCCGCGGTTTGAAGATCACTTCCTCGAGGGTCTCGAGGTAGTCGCGCTTGGCGGCGGTCCAGAAGTCCAGGCCGTGAACGATGCCGTCGCTGGCCAGGTAGTCGACCAGGGCCTGCTTGATCTTGGGGTTGTTGTGACCGTAGTTCAGGGTGCCGGCGCCGGCCAGGAAGTCGATGTACTCGCGGCCCGTCTCGTCGGTCAGGCGCGCGTTCTGCGCCTTGGTGAAGACGACCGGGAAGGAGCGTGAATAGGTCCGGACGTCGGATTCCATGCGTTCGAGGGTCTGGGTCTGCATTGCGACCTCCTGTCGGGGAACGGAAAAAGGATGAAGGAAACGATCGGGTGTCGCGGCGCCGGCGAGATGTGCCGGCGCCGCGACGGGAGACATCAGATGTCGGCAGTCTGGAAGGGACCGATGCGCACGAGGTTCTCGGGGTCGTGCTCACCGCCGAGCTGATCGGTGGAGAAGTATTCGCGGCTGTTGAGCGGCGCCTGCCAGCGGTCGGCCAGTCGGCGGAACAGCCCCCAGGACGCCTGATTGTCCGGGGTGATGGTGGTCTCGAGGTGATGTACCTCGGAAAGCTCCGGGCGGGTCATCACGGCTTCCACCAGACGGCGGGCCAGGCCGGTGCCACGGGCCTTCTCGCCCACGGCGACCTGCCACAGGAAATAGGTGTCAGGGCAGTTGCTCTTCACGTAGCCCGAGACGAAGCCGACAATCTCGCCTTCCTCGTTGGTGGCCACGGCACAGCTGTCGCGGAACTGGGTGGCCAGGAGCAGGTAGGCGTAGGCGGAGTTGACGTCCAGCGGCGGGCAGGACTTGACCAGTTCATAGATCCCCCAGCCGTCGTCCGGGTTCGGCTTGCGGATGAACAACGGGGCGGTCTGATGACCGACGACGGTGTCGGCGATACTGGGCCGGGCAAGCTCGGCGGAGGGAATGAAAGGCTCTGTGGTCGCGTTCATTATCATGTTCGCTTAGCGAATTCGGGAATTATCATAACAGCCGCTTATTACTATTTCAAAAGCCATGTTATCCAGGCGGCAGAAAACCATAAACATACATTATGGATTTCGCGGAAACACTGCCATGGCGGGCTTTTCACAGCATAGTCCCGCTTCGTCTCCAGGGCCTTCCGGGCTACCAACGCAAGCGGGCCACCCGGTCAGGGTGGCCCGCTCATGTGGCGATGACGTGACGGCGAGATGTCGCCGTCGGTGGCGTCAGTTCCGGGTCGGCGTGCGCATGGTCACGAATTCCTCGGCGCCGGTGGGATGGATGCCCACGGTCTGGTCGAACTGGGCCTTGGTCAGTCCGGCGCGCACCGCGATGGCGATGCCCTGGATCACCTCGCCGGCCTCGTCGCCCACCATGTGGGCGCCGACTACCACGTCGCTCGCGTCATCGACGATCAGCTTCATCAGGCAGCGCTCGCTGCTGCCGGACAGCGTGTGCTTCATGGGGCGAAAATCGGCGCTGTAGACGCGAATGGCATCGAAACGCTCGCGGGCGGCCTCTTCGGAGAGGCCCACGGTGCCGATGTTGGGATGACAGAACACCGCGGTGGCGATGCGCTCGTAATCCAGCGGTGCCGGCGTGGTGTCGCCGAAGTGGTGCTCGACCAGCTTCATCGCCTCTTCCAGCGCCACCGGGGTCAGCTCGGGGCCGTCGGTCACGTCGCCCAGCGCCAGAATCGACGGTACCGAGGTCTCGAAGCGCTCGTTGATCTTGAGCTTGCCGTCGTCGCTGGTGGCCACGTCGAGCTTGTCCAGCCCCAGGCCCTCGAGGTGCGGGCGACGGCCGGTGGCGGCCAGCACGGCGTCGACTTCCAGGGTCTCGCCGCTGGTCAGGGTGACCTTGAGCCCGCCCTCGACCTTCTCGATGGTCTCGATGTTGGTGCCGAAGTGCAGGTTGACGCCCTTCTTGGCCATCTCGTCGCGGGTGAACTCGCGCACTTCCTGGTCGAAGCCGCGCAGGAACAGGTCGCCACGATAGATCAGGTGGGTGTCGCTACCCAGGCCGTTGAAGATGCTGGCGAACTCCACGGCGATATAGCCGCCGCCGAGCACCAGAAAGCGTTCCGGAAAACTGTCGAGGTCGAAGACGCGGTTGGAGTCCAGTGTCAGCTCCTTGCCCGGGAAGTCCGGCACCCAGGGCCAGCCGCCCACGGCGACCAGGATCTTCTCGGCGCTGATGGTCTCGCCGCCGACGCTGACGTGATGGGCGTCGACCACGCTGGCGCGGCCGTTGATCAGCCGCACGCCGGCGTTGTCGAGCAGCCGGCCGTAGATGCCGTTGAGGCGCTTGATCTCGCCGATCTTGTTGTCGCGCAGGGTCGCCCAGTCGAAGGTCGGTGCCTCGGGCAGGTTCCAGCCGAAGCCGCCGGCGTCCTCGAAGCTGTCATGGAAATGGGCGGCGTAGGAATACAGCTTCTTGGGCACGCAGCCGACGTTGACGCAGGTGCCGCCCAGGTAGCGATCCTCGGCCACGGCGACGCGGGCTCCGGTGGCGGCGGCGGTGCGTGCGGCGCGCACGCCGCCGGATCCCGCCCCGATGACGAAGAGGTCGTAGTCGAACTCGGACACAGGCATCTCCTGATAGATGAATGAGAATAAGGGGATGGGCGTGGAGTGGCAGCGATCATACCAGCCGTCGGCAGCCCCCGGGAGGCCCGTCGCCATTGACCGGCGCTATGTCGGTAATAAAAAATGCGAGTGGTCCGCAGCCCCGATCATAAGAGACCCCTTCTCAATGAAAACCGAAATGCAGCAGCTGCTCGAGCGCAACCGCGCCTGGGCGGAGAGCGTCAGCCGGGAAGATCCCGATTTCTTCGCCCGCCTCTCCCAGCAGCAGAATCCCGATTACCTGTGGATCGGCTGCTCGGACTCCCGCGTCCCGGCGAACCAGATCATCGATCTGCCGCCGGGTGAAGTCTTCGTCCATCGCAATGTCGCCAACCTGCTCCATCACAACGACATGAACGCCCTGTCGGTGGTGCAATACGCCGTGGACGTGCTCAAGGTCAAGCACATCATGATCGTCGGCCACTACGGCTGTGGCGGGGTGAAGGCGGCGGTGACCGGCGGCGAGTGCGGCATTGTCGACTACTGGCTGCATTCGGTACGCGAGCTCTACAGCCTGCATCGCCCGTACCTCGAGCGCCTGCCGCTGGGCGAGCAGGTCGATCGCATGTGCGAGCTCAACGTCCGAGCACAGGTCAACAACCTGTGCCGCACCAAGATCCTCCAGCGGGCCTGGCAGCGTGGCCAGCCGCTGGCCGTGCACGGCTGGGTCTACGGCCTGAACGATGGACTCGCCACCGACCTGGACTGCAGCGTGACCGGCCTCGATCAGGTCTCGACCCTGTACCGGATCGACCGCGTGGCGCCCTCCGGCGACGACTGATCCTCTGCCGCCCGGGGCGCCTATTCGCCGGGCGCATGACGCCTCTCGTTATTTCGATTGTCCTGACGCCGCGGAACTCTCTATGTTGAATGCCGGACCGGAACAAACGGTCGTTCGCCTCATTCCGGGGCGCTACGCATAACAATCCATCCGGCATGGAATCCAACATGACAATCAAGAAGACTCTTCTGGCCAGCGCCGTCGGCGCGGCCATGACCGCGGCTGCCATCGCCCCGGCCGCCCAGGCCGAGACCACCCTCAGCATGGCCTATGATGCCGATCCGGTGTCGCTCGACATCCACGAGCAGCTCTCCGGCGGCATCCTGCAGCTCTCGCACATGACCTTCGATCCGCTGGTGCGCTGGAACCAGGACCTCGAGTTCGCGCCGCGCCTGGCCACCGACTGGGAGCAGGTCGACGACACCACCCTGCGCATGACCCTGCGTGAGGGCGTCGAATTCCACAGCGGCAATGCCTTCACCGCCGATGACGTGGTGTGGACCGTGGAGCGTCTCAAGCGCAGCCCCGACTTCAAGGCGATCTTCGCGCCCATCGACTCGGTGACCGCGGTCGACGAGCACACCGTGGAGTTCACCACCGAAAAGCCCTACCCGCTGCTGCTCAACCTGGCGACCTATATCTTCCCGATGGACAGCCAGTTCTACAGCGGTGAAGACGCCGACGGCGATCCCAAGGACGAGATCGTCAAGAACGGCAATTCCTACGCCTCGCGGCATCTCTCCGGCACCGGCCCCTTCGAGGTCACCGAACGCCAGCAGGGCGTGCGCGTGGTGTTCGAGCGCAACGACGACTACTGGGACGAGGAGTCCCCGGGCAACGTCGACGAGATCGTGATGACGCCGATCAGCGAGAACGCCACCCGCGTGGCCGCCCTGCTCTCCGGCGACGTCGATTTCATCGCCCCGGTGCCACCCAACGATCTGGAACGCATCCGCAACGACGACGATACCCAGCTGGTCACCATGTCCGGCACCCGGATCATCCTGTTCCACATGAACCAGGAGCGGGTCGAGGCCTTCCAGGACCCGCGGGTGCGTCAGGCCTTCGCCTACGCCATCAACCAGGAAGGCATCGCCGACCGGCTGATGAAGGGCTTCGCCACCCCGGCGGCCCAGATGTCGCCGCAGGGCTATGCCGGTCACGTGGACGGCCTCGAGCCGCGCTACGACGTCGAACGGGCCAAGGAGCTGATGGCCGAGGCCGGCTATGAAGACGGCTTCGAGATCACCATGATGGCGCCCAACAACCGCTACGTGAACGATGCCAAGATCGCTCAGGCGGTGGCCGCCATGCTGGCGCGCATCAACGTTACGGTGGATCTCAAGACCCTGCCCAAGGCCCAGTACTGGGGCGAGTATGACGATCGCGTGGCCGACATGATGATGATCGGCTGGCACGCCGACACCGAGGACTCGGCCAACCTGCACGAGTACCTCACCGCCTGCCCGGATGCCGACAGCGGGGCCGGTCAGTACAACGCCGGCAACTACTGCAACCCGGAGCTCGACGCCCTGGTCGCCGAGGCCAACCTGGAGGTCGACCTCGAGGCGCGTGCCGAGATGCTGCAGCAGGTCGAGCAGACCCTCCATGACGAGGCCGCCTTCATCCCGCTGCACTGGCAGGATCTGGCGTGGGCGTCCGCCGCCAACGTCAACATCGAGCCGATCGTCAACGTGATGAACTTCCCCTACCTCGGGGACCTGGTCGTCGAGGAGGAGTGATTCCTCCCCTCGCCGGCGGACCGTCGGCGAGGCCTTCCCCATCCTGACCCGGTGGTGCGCTCGGGACGAGCGTGCCACCCCGTATTGCCTACGGGACGCCACTCATGATCGCCTTTCTGATCAAGCGCCTTTTCCATGCGCTGCTGGTGATGTTCGTCATCAGCGTGATCGCCTTCGCCATCCAGGACAATCTGGGCGACCCCATCCAGCAGATGGTCGGCCAGTCGGTCCCGGAGAGCGAGCGCGCGGCACTGCGCGAGGAGCTGGGCCTGAACGACCCCTTCGCGGTCCAGTACCTGCGCTTCGCCGTCAACGCGGTGCAGTTCGACTTCGGCTATTCCTACGTCTTCAACGAGCCGACCACCGAAGTCATCCTGCGCCATCTGCCCGCGACCCTGGAGCTGGTGGCCGCGTCCACCTTCCTGATCATCGCCCTGTCGATCCCCATCGGGGTCTACAGCGCCATTCGGCCGCGCGCCTGGCTGTCGCGGTTCTTCATGGGCGTGTCGATCATCGGCATCTCGATCCCGGTGTTCCTGACCGCCATCGTGCTGATCCAGCTGTTCGCCATCGGCGTGTCCTGGTCGCCCTTCCCCGCCGATACCGGCTGGGGCGCCTGGCTCAATGATCTCGTCAGCACCGACGGCGGCATGCCGGCCTACGGGCGCGGGGACCCGGTGCCGGTGTTCGGCACCTGGGAGACCAACTTCGCCTCCCTCGAGGGGCTGACCTACCTGGTGCTGCCCGCCATCTCGCTGGCCTCGATCATGCTGCCGCTGTTCATCCGCCTGATCCGCGCCGAGATGCTCGAGGTGATGCAGTCGGAGTACGTGAAGTTCGCCCGCGCCAAGGGCATCTCGCTGCGCCGCATCTATTTCCTGCACGCGCTGAAGAACACCATGCTGCCGGTGATCACCGTCGGCGGGGTGCAGATCGGCACCCTGGTCGCCTACACCATCCTCACCGAGACGGTGTTCCAGTGGCCCGGCATGGGCCTGATGTTCCTCGACGCCATCGAGCGTTCCGACATTCCGCTGATCGTCACCTACCTGATGATCGTGGGGCTGATCTTCGTGATCACCAATACCCTGGTCGACCTGATCTACGGCCTGGTCAACCCCACCGTCAAGCTGACAGGAAAGCCCGCATGACCACCTCGACTTCATCCGCTGCGAGCTCGTCCACGGCGAGCCGCTGGGAGCGCTTCCGCGACTCCTATCTGCTCTACAGCTTCCTGCGCGATCCGATCGCCCAGGTCAGCCTGGCGGTGTTCATCCTGATGGTAGCCTGCGCCGCTCTGGCGCCCTGGCTGGCGCCGATGAACCCCTACGACCTGGCGCAGATCGACATCCTGGCCTCGGAGCTGCCGCCGTTCTGGGTCGACGGCAGCGATCCGGCCTATACCATGGGCACCGATGCCCAGGGCCGCGACCTGCTCTCGACCATCCTCTATGGCCTCAGGGTCTCGCTGATCATCGGCTTCGGCGCGGTGGCGCTGCAGGCCACCCTCGGCGTGTGCTTCGGCCTGCTGGCCGGCTATCTGGGCGGGCGCGTCGATGCCTTCCTGATGCGCATGGCGGATATCCAGCTATCGTTCTCCACCCTGATGGTGGCGATCGTGGTCGGCGCGCTGTTCAAGGCGATCTTCGGCGGCGCCACCTTCAGCACCTATGCGGTGCCGCTGCTGGTGCTGATCATCGGCCTGGCCGAATGGCCCCAGTACGCGCGCACCGTGCGCGCCTCGGTGCTGGCCGAGAAGGGCAAGGAATATGTCGACGCCGCCCGCGTGATGGGGCTGCCGAGCCGGCGCATCATGTTCCGCCACATCCTGCCCAACACCCTGTCGCCGATCTTCGTCATCTCCACCGTGCAGGTGGCCAATGCCATCATCTCCGAGGCGGCGCTGTCCTTCCTCGGCCTCGGCATGCCCGAGACCCAGCCCTCGCTGGGTTCGCTGATCAAGTCCGGGTTCGACTACATCCAGTCCGGCTCCTGGTGGATCACCCTGATCCCGGGCCTGGTGCTGGTGGTGCTGGTGCTGGTGATCAACCTGCTCGGCGACTGGCTGCGCGACGTCCTCAACCCGCGTCTCTACAAGGGCTGAGGCCATGCTGCATATCGATACGTACTCAATACCCGACGGTCGCCGGCACGACGTGCTCAACCCGCGCCTCTTCATGCTGCACAAGGGCTGAGGCCAAGGAGTTTCCATGTCACTTCTCGAAGTCAACCACCTCGACGTGCGCTTCGCGCTGCGCCGCGGCGACGTCCAGGCCCTGCGCGACGTCTGCTTCAGCCTGGATCGCGGCGAGCGCCTGGGGATCGTCGGCGAGTCCGGCGCCGGCAAGTCCGTGGCCGCCTTCAGCCTGCTCAACCTGATCGCCAGGCCCGGCTATATCGCCGGCGGCAGCATCACGTTCGACGGCCAGGAGCTGATCGGCCTGTCCGACCGGGCCCTGCGTCGCATCCGCGGGCATCGCATCTCGATGATCTTCCAGGACCCGATGATGACGCTCAATCCGGTGCTGACCATCGGCGAGCAGATGGTCGAGTGCCTGAAGGCCCACCGGCGCATCTCGACCCGCGATGCCCGGGCGATCTCGCTGCGCAAGCTTGAGCAGGTGCAGATCCCCTCGCCCGAGGCGCGCCTCGACCAGTATCCCCATGAGCTGTCCGGCGGCATGCGTCAGCGCGTGATCATCGCCATCGCGCTGCTGCTCGACCCGGACATCATCATCGCCGACGAGCCGACCACGGCGCTGGACGTGACCATCCAGGCCGAGATCATGGCGCTGCTGCTGGAGCTGTGCGAGGAGCACAACGTCGGCCTGGTGCTGATCACCCACGACCTGGGCGTGGTCAGTCAGGTCACCCAGCGCATGCTGGTGATGTACGCCGGCCGCGTGATCGAGCAGGGCCCGACCCGCGAGATCATCAACGACCCGCAGCACCCCTACACCCAGGGCCTGCTCAACGCCCTGCCGCAGATGGCCACGCCCGGCGAGCGGCTCAACCAGATCCCCGGCAGCATGCCGTCGCTCAGCCACCTGCCGAGCGGCTGTGCCTTTCATCCGCGCTGCGGTTTCGTCAATCGGCCCGACGGCTCGCGTCGCCAGGCCTGCGTCGACGAGGTGCCCGGCTTCGTCGCCTCGGGCAACTGCCAGGCGGCCTGCCACATGGTGGCCGAGATGATCGAACGCGAACGCATTCCGGCCGAGGAGCAAGACTGATGACCACCGCCTCTCTTTCTTCATCCACCGGCTCCACCCCGGGCGCTTCCACGGCGCCGGAAGCGGCCGGGCCGCTGCTGTCGATCCGCGGCCTGGAGAAGCGCTTCTCGCTGTCCGGCGACTTCCTCGAGCAGCTCAAGTTCAAGGGCGGCAAGCTGGTGCGCGAGCAGAAACACGTGCACGCCATCAACGGCGTCGACCTGGACATCCGGCGCGGCGAGGCGCTGTGCGTGGTCGGCGAGTCCGGCTGCGGCAAGTCCACGGTGGCCCGCACCGTGATGGGTCTGATCACCCCCAGCGCCGGCGAGATCCGCTACGACGGCGAGCGCATCGACGACCGCTCCACCAAGGAGCTGCTGCCCTACCGTCGGCGCATGCAGATGATCTTCCAGAATCCCTATGCGTCGCTGAACCCGCGCATGACCATCCAGCAGACGCTGGAGGAGCCGATCCGCCTGCACCACCCCGACTGGTTGCCGGCGAAGGTCCAGGACAAGGTCGCCGAGGTGATGAGCGCGGTGGGCATCGCGCCGGACTGGGGCGCCCGCTACGGCCACGAGTTCTCCGGCGGCCAGCGTCAGCGCATCGCCATCGCCCGGGCGCTGGCGGTGGACCCGGAGTTCATCGTCGCCGACGAGCCGATCTCGGCGCTTGACGTCTCGATCCAGGCCCAGGTGCTCAACCTGCTGATGGAGGCCCAGCAAGAGCGCAACCTGACCTACCTGTTCATCACCCACGACCTGGCCGTGGTCGAGCACTTCGGCACCCGGGTGGCGGTGATGTATCTGGGCCGGGTGTGCGAGGTGGCGCCCACGGCGACGCTGTTCGCCACCCCGCGCCATCCCTACACCCAGGCGCTGATGTCGGCGATTCCCCGGCTCGAGGACGACCGCCCGCAGCACATCCGCCTGCAGGGCGAGGTGCCCACGCCGGTGAACCTGCCGTCGGGCTGCGTCTTCCACGGCCGCTGCCCGCATGCCAATGCGCGCTGCCGCGACGAGGTCCCGGCGCTGATCGCCACCGACCAGGGCGGGCAGGTGGCCTGTCATGGGGTCGAGGAAGGCCGGATTTAGAGTGGCTGAACGGGGATGATGCCGGGAGCCAGGCGTAGCGAGGGTCCTGCGCCAGGGGTGAGGAGCACTGCTCCGAACGGGCTGGCCATGGATGGCCAGCACTGGCCCTGCGAGCGGCGCAGGATGCGAAAGCGCCGCAGGGCGTCGGTAGCGCCCAGGGAAGGGTTCACAGCGCCCTCGCGGTGGTCCGACACTTCGGGGCTGGCTTCCGGCTGTTCCAGACCAGCCCGCTTGTTTCGGCCACACCTGACCATCTGGTCGAATAACGCTAACCTGAGTAGACTCCCCGTCCCGGTGATCCGGCAACAAGGAATACGATGGAATTACGCTGGCTGGAAGACTTCATCGCCCTGGCGCGCACGCGCCACTTCTCACGGGCGGCGGAGACCCAGAACGTGACCCAGCCGACCTTCTCGCGCCGCATCAAGCTGCTCGAGGAAGAGATGGGGGCCACCCTGATCAATCGCCAGACCCTGCCGCTGTCGCTGACGCCGGCCGGCGAGGAGTTCCTGGCGCTGTGCGAGGACGTGACCCGGCGAGTCGACACCGCCAGGGAGCGTCTCGGTCAGCTGGCCGAGGCCGACGCCAGCCGCCTGCGGCTGGCCGCGCCCCAGAGCCTGCTGGCCAACTTCCTGCCGGACTGGCTGGCCGGCTTTGATCCCGCCCCGCCGGTCACGCCTTACCTGCGCGCCACCGGCTGGCTGGCCGACGACTACTTTCGGGCCCTGGAACGCCAGGAATGCGACCTGGTGCTCTGCTACTGGCCCGCCACGCCAGGCACGCTGCCCCTGGAAACCGCAGGCCTGGAGGCCCGGGTGCTCGGCCGCGAGCGGCTGGTGCCGGTGTCGCTGCCCGACGCCGAGGGCCGCCCGCGCTTCTCGCTCGAGGACACCGGGCGTCGCCCGCTGCCGCTGATCGCCTATCACCCCCGCGGGGTGATCGACCAATGCATCCGTGCGCACCTGCAGTCGCTCGGCCAGATGCCGACCTTCAGCGTGCTCAACGAGAGCATCCAGAGCGGCAATATCCGCGAACTGGTGGGCCTCGGCTACGGGCTCGGCTGGCTGCCGGCCCGCTCGATCCAGGCCGCGCTGTCGTCGGGAACCCTGGTTCCAGCCGGCGGCACGCGCTGGCAGGTGCCGCTGGAGATCCGCCTCTTCCGATATCGCGAGAACCCCCATCCGGCGGTGGACGCCCTGTGGCAGCGGATCCCCGATGCCAGGGCCGACGCCACATGACCCCGGAGCGCCATGACGCGGACTTCCAGGCCCCGCCGGGCCTGGCCAATCGCCATCTCCAGACCCTGCTGCCGAGGCTGCTGCCGGCGCCCTCCCCCGTGCTCAGCTGGGAGACGCTGGCGCTGCCCGACGGGGATGTGGTCGAGCTCTGCTGGATCGCGCCGGGGCCCGCCGACGAAGACGCGCCGCTGTTCGTGCTGTTCCATGGGCTGGAAGGTTCCGTGGATTCGCCCTACGCCCGGCAACTGCTCACGGCCGCCGGCGAGCGGGGCTATCGTGCTCTGCTGATGCATTTCCGCGGCTGCGGGCGGCACCCGAACCGTCGACCGCGGGCCTATCACAGCGGTGATACCGCCGATGCCCACTGGCTGTTGACCCGGTTAGCCCGGCGCTATCCCCGGGCACCGCGCATCGCCTGCGGCGTCTCGCTGGGGGCCAATATGCTGCTCAAGCTGGTGGCCGAAGACGCCCAGCGCGAGTTTCCGGCGCTGCATGGCGCGATCGCCATCGCCCCGCCGGTGGACCTTGCGGCGAGTGCCGACTGCCTGGAGCGGGGTTTCGCCCGAGTCTACCAGCGCCACCTGCTCGGCTCGCTGAAGGCCAAGGTGGCGCCGAGGCTCGACGCCGGCGAGCTGCCGTTGGCGCTGTCGTCCCGGCACCTGAACGGTCTTGGCACCCTGCGGCAATATGACGACGCGGTGACCGCGCCGCTGCACGGCTTCGCCGGTGCTGCCGACTACTATCGCCGCGCCTCGGCCGGTCCGAGGCTGGCCGGCATTCGTCTGCCGACCCTGATCCTTCATGCTGAGGATGACCCTTTCATGCCGTCGCGCCTGTACCAGAACGTCGCGCTGGGCCCGGGCATTCGTCTGGAAACATCCCGCCACGGCGGGCATGTGGGCTTCATCGAACGCCGAGGCCGAAGGCTGGCGAGCTGGCTGGCGCGCCGCGTCGGCGCTCAGCTGGATGGCTGGGCCGGCGCGACGCCTTCCATGCGCGAGGCGTTCAGCCGATCGGACAGCTGACGCCGGTGCCCTTGAGGCCGCAGTAGCCGTCGGGCTTCTTGTCGAGGTACTGCTGGTGGTAGTCCTCGGCGTAGTAGAAGGTCTCGAGGGGCTCGATGACGGTGGTGACGGGGCCACGCCCGACCTGAGCCAGTGCCTGTTCGTAGGCGTCACGGCTGTGCTCGGCGACCTCGCGCTGGACCTCGTCGGTGACCAGGATGATCGAGCGGTATTGGGGACCGATATCGTTGCCCTGGCGGTTGCCCTGGGTCGGGTCGTGGGCCTCCCAGAAGTGGCGCAGCAGGGTCGCGAGATCGATCGTCGCGGGGTCGAACACGACGCGTACCACCTCGGCGTGGCCGGTGCGTCCGGTGCAGGTCTCCTCGTAGGTGGGGTTGGGCGTCACGCCGCCGGCATAGCCCACGGCGGTGACGTGCACGCCGGGCAGCTGCCAGAACAGCCGCTCAGCGCCCCAGAAGCAGCCCAGACCAAGTACGATCTCCTGCATGCCCGCCGGCCAGGGCGGTGTCATGGCGTGGCCGCTGACCGTATGGCGGCCCTGTATCTGCAGTGGCGTGTCGCGGCCCTCGGGGGCGTACAGCGGCGAAGTGGTCATCGTGTGGCTCCTTGGTTCGTCTTGCTCGTGTCGCTCATCGCGTCAGCGTCGGGGGATCGCCCGGCAGGCTGAAGGTGTAGATCAGGTCGACCGCCTGATTGGCGCCGGAGACCGCTTCCAGGTAGAGATCGCGCCACAGCTTGTAGCGCAGGCTCAGCTCGGCGATCGGCGAGAAGATCCCGACACCATAGCCGACGCTCAACCGGTCGGTCAGGTTCCCGGTCACGACGACCTGGCTGTCTTCGCCGCTGCCGGACGTGTCCAGGCTCAAGTCATCGATGCCGAAGGCCTCGCCGATCGCACCCACGGCGCCGCCGGCCTGGCCCAAGGTGACGCCGATCAGCGCCGAGGTCAGCGCCCCGTCGGCGCCGCCGCTGTCATCCGGCGCCCGGCCACGCAGCGCGTAGGACAGCGCCCGGGCCTCGTTCATGGCCGGCTCGGAGAAGATCTCCAGGCTCGGGTTGGCCGCAGGCCCGGTGACCCGAAGGCCGGCTACCACGCCATCCTGGGTGTTGTCCGGGTTGCGTACCGCCTCGAAGTCGAGCAGCGGCTGTCCCGGCGGGCCGCTGAAATAGAGGATGCCCTGGCGGATGATCAGGTCCTGGCCGAAGGCCCGGAAGCGGCCGTCTTCCAGGTTGACGTTGCCGAACAGCTGCACCGGGCCGTCGGACTGGCGCACCTGCAGGTCGCCGAGCAGCTCGGTTTCCAGCCCGTAGGCCTCGAGGCGCATGTCCGGGCCCAGTACCAGGTCCACCTGAACGTCCAGTGCCATGCCGGCCTGCTGCATGGCCTCGGCGGTGCCGGCGCCCGGCTCACCGCTGGCGGCCTGGCGGTCGGCCGCTTCCGCCTCCTCGCGGGTGAGGATGACCTCGTCGGGGCTCGGCGAGACCGCCGAGGCCGGGACCCGACCAATTTCCAGCCGGGCCCAGGGCACGGCCACCTCGCCGCGGACCTGAAGCCGCTCGGGCGTGGCGCGGATCGCCAGGTCGGGGGCCAGGCGCAGGCGCCCGAAGCCCGGTAGCGCGGCCAGCAGCGGAGCCTCGCGCCCTTCCAGGTCGAGGGCTGCCTGCCAGGCGCCGGCCGAGGGCCAGCTCGCGTCGCCGACGATGTTCAGTCGGCCCTCCTCGCTTTGCAGGTAGCCGTCGATGTCGGCGCTGTCGCCGGCCAGGTCGACGGCCAGCTGGCCGTCGACCACCGACAGCGGCAGGCCGAGGCCTTCGGCACGCAGGCCGTCGAGAGCCAGACGGCCGTCCAGGCGCGGCTGCTCGCGATTCCCGGTGATGTCGATACCGGCGGCGAGCGCGCCTTCCAGGGTCTCCAGGTCGGCGATCAGCGGCCGGTAGGGCGCCAGTCGGACATCGTCGATCTCGAAGCGGCCTTCGAGCCGGCCGGTGCCCAGGGGATCGACGATGCCCAGGTCGAGTTGCATCGCCCCCTGATCGCCGAAGGTCAGCCCCAGGTCCAGGTCAGCGCGGCCCTGGTCGGCATCGAGGGCGAGCGAGAGTCCGGTGCCGGGCACCGACCAGGGCTGGCCATAGGCGTCCTCGCCGTTGATTTCGACGCGGCTGTCGAGGTTGGCGGTGGCCTGCCAGGCGCCGCCGTTCGACCATTCGGCCACCAGATCGCCCTCGGTGGCGCCCTCCACGCCCCACCCCACCGGCATGGCGTCGTTGATCAGGTCCATCGGCAGCTCGCGGATGGCCAGCTCGGCGCGGCCGCTGTCCGGCGAGGCCGACAGCGGTGCCGTCAGGCACAGCCCGCCGCCCTCGGCTCGAATCAGGCAGAACGGCTGGACGTCCACGGCGCTGGCCGTCAGATCGGCGTCGAAGGCCAGCGCCTCGTCGAGGCCGAGGCTGCCGTAGGCGGTGTCGGCGTCCAGCGGCATCAGTCGCCCGCGGTAGCGCTCGCGGGCCTCGTCCAGCGCCCCTTCCAGGGCCAGGTCCAGCGCCGCCAGCGGCCCGTCCGGGTCGCCGTCCACGTCGAGGGTCAGGCGATGCGCCGAGAGCCGGCCATCGAGGGCCAGCGCGATGGTCGGGAAGGCCTGGCCGCCGGCGGTGACGTCGTCGGCGGTCAGGCTCAGGTCGAGGCTGGGGTCGTCCAGGCCGGCCACCTCACCCGCCAGGCGTAGCCGGGCGAGGCGATTGTCGCCGAAGGTCAGCCGGTCGCCGTTCAGGGTCAAGGAGAGCTGAGGTTGCTCGAAGCTGCCGCGGGCCGCGATGTCGCCATCCAGCGCCCCGTCGAGGTCGGGATAGAGGGTGTCCAGGCGCGGCATGTCGATGCGGGCGTCCAGATCCAGGCGACTCGGCGCGACCCGGCCCGAGGCGTCCAGCCGATTCTCGCCCTGGCGCAGACTCAGCGAGGCGATGTCCCAGTTCATGTCGTGATCGCCGGACAGCTGACCCGACAGTGAAAACGGCTGCTGGGCGAGCTCGCCGTCCACGGCAAGCGTCGGCACGCCGAGCCGCCAGCCGTCGGCACTCTGGGAGAAGGCCACCTGTAGCCCACCGTTCAGCCGTCCACTCAGCCCTTCGACGAAGGGCTCGGGGTCGAAGCCGTCGACGTCGAGGCGTGCCGACATCGACAGTGCCTCGGACCAGTCGATCCGCCCTTCGCTGGTCAGCGTGCCTTCCGGCGGCGTCAGGCGCAGCGGCGTCCAGTCGAAGCGCTGCAGGTTGCCCTGACCGTTCAGCGCGAGTTCGGTGCGCGGCAGCGACGGCCCCCGGGCGGCCAGCCCCAGGCTGACCCGATAGTCGTCGAGGGTGCCTTCAGCGTCGAGATCGAGGTGCTCGACCCGCCACGGCTCGGGGGGGCCAGACGCGTCATCGCTCTCGTCATCCTCGTCGCCGGTGGTCGGCATGGCGCCAGGCAGCGGCCACTGCAGCCCGGGGCTGGTCAGCCGGGCGGTGAACGGCCGTGCCGGGTCCAGGGCGTCGAGGTGGGCCGACAGATCGGCTGCCACGGGGCCGGTGGCCGACAGTGCCACGTCCAGGTCGCCGAGATCGCCGGTCAGGGCCAGCTCGAGCCGCTGCCCGGCCAGGGCCGGCAGGCGTTCGGGCAAATAGAAGTCGGCGCCGAGGCTCACGTCGAGGGGGTAATCGTCGCGCAGGGTGACCTCGGCCTCGAGGGTGGCGTCGGCCTCCCGGGAGGTCACCGCCAGCGGGTGCACGGTCACCTGCTGATCGCGGGCCGTGACGCTGAGGTCGAGCCGGTCGATGACGTAGGCCTGGGGCCCCTCGAAGGCGGTGTCTTCCAGGGTCAGACTTGGCACCTCCACTGCCAGTGGCAGGGTGATGTCCGGCAGCCGGAGACGCTCGTCGGCGGGAGCGTCAGTCGACGGCTGCGAATCCCTCACGCCTTCGGCAGCCGGGGCGACGCTGGACGGCAGCGGCGATCGGACCACTACCGCCGCGTCGATCGCGATGGCCGTGAGCACATCATCGCGGCTTTCCGCCTCGCTCAGGGCGAGCCGGTTGCCCGGCGAGATCGACGGTGTGAGTCGCAGCCCGACGAGCCGCGTGGGCGACAGGGTCAGGGCATTGCCCTCGGCCTCGGCGCCGCTCTCGAAGTGCTGCCAGCGCAGGCGGGTGCCATTGGCGAGGCGCACCTCGACGTCGTCCAGCAGCAGCTCGCGCAGCGCCATCGGCAGCGGCAGACGGATCGCTCCGGGCGGGCCGCCGGCGCTCTCCTGCTCTTCCGGGGCGGGTTCGTCGGCGGCGTCGCTGGCACCGAGGCGGATGCGGGCGCCGGTCACGCCCAGGCGGTCGATGCACAGCCGGCCGTGGAGCAGGCAATCGTCGGCCCAGGCGAGCTCGAAGTCCTCGACCGCGACGCTGGCCGGACCGGCCGTCAGGCGCAGGCCTTCGATCGTCAGCGTGTCCAGGGGCGCGCCCTCGACGCGCTCGACCTCGAGCAGCCCGAGTCGCTCGGCCTGGGCGAACAGGGCGCTGGTCCCCCAGGGCGACAGGACCAGGCCCAGCAGCAGCATGACCAGGCCGATCAGCCACAGCGGCAGCAGGATCAACAGCCGGACCAGGGCCCAGCTCAGGCGGCGCATTCTCACGATGATGACTCTCGCAGGCTCAGGTGACGGGCCTCGGCCCGATGCGATGGATGCAGGTTCACGATGACGCTTCAGAATTCCGGGCCGATGGCGAAGTGGATGCGGTAGCTATCGTCGCTGTCGAACGGGTGGGCGACGTCGAAGCGGATCGGCCCTACCGGCGAGATCCAGCGCACGCCGAGGCCGGCACTGGTATTCAGCTCCTCGGGCCACCAGTCGGTGAAGGCATCACCGGTGTCGACGAAGCTGGCCAGCCACCAGGCACCGGTCAGGCGGCGCTGGGCTTCGACGCTGCCCACCAGGCGCTGTTCGCCGCCGACCAGTTCGCCGTCGGCATTCTTCGGGGCCAGACTCTCGTAACCGTAGCCGCGCACGCTGCTGTCGCCGCCGGCGAAGAAGCGTAGCGATGGCGGCACGTTGGTGAAGTCGTCGGTGACGATGCTGCCCGCGCCGATGCGACCCACGAAGCGGTAGTCGTCGCCGAGGCTGCGGATCCACTGGGAGTCGGCGTCCATGCGCAGGAACTCCGCGTCGGATCCCCAGGCCTCGCTGGAATACTGCACCGAGATCTGCTGACGATCGCCCCAGCGCGGAAAGGTCGGATTGCGCGAGCGGGTGCGGGTCCAGCGCACCCCGGGATAGACCAGCAGCACCTGATTGCTCTCGTCGGCCTGGGTGAAGTCCTCGTAGGTGGTGCGCAGGTAGACGATCTGCTCCCAGGCGTTGTCGAACTGCCAGCGACGACCGAATTCCACGCTGGCTTCCAGGGTCTCGGTGTCCTCGTTGTCCTTGTTCAGCAGGCCGTACTGCAGGCGATAGCTGTCGCGTCGCGGGTCGTCCAGCGGCATGTCGTAGACGCCGCTGAACTGCTGTTCCGGCCCCGAGAGGTAGAGATCGTGCTTGAGGCTGTGGCCGTAGCGATTGACCCAGGGCTGGTCCCAGGAGAAACGCAGCCGCGGGCCGACGTCGGTGGCGAAGCCCAGACCGACCTCGAACTGGTGGCGGTCGGCGGGGGTGACGCTGACCTCGATGGGCACCTCGGGCACTGCCGGCGCCTCGAGGGTGGCGACCGCGGCCAGCGCCGTCGCGCTGAGGCGAGGTTCGGGGACGGCCGTGGCCGTCAGGCCCTCCACGTCGAGCTCGTTGAGAAAGCCGATGGGGGCCGGCGGCAGGGCCAGCTGGCCGATGCCCGCATCCAGCAGGGGGCGCACGCTGACCGAGCCGAACCATTCGGTCTGACCGAGGCGCTGATTGAAGGTGGCCACATCGGCGGCGAGATAGGGCTTGCCCTCGTGGAACGGCGCCAGGGCCTGAAGGCGCTCGGTCTCGATGTGCTGGCCCTGGAAGTGAACCGGCCCGAAGCGATAGCGCTCGCCGCTGTCCAGGGCCAGCGACAGCCGGGCGCTGTGGGCCCAGGGGCGGATCTCCATGCGCCGCTCGGTGAAGCGCCAGTCGAAGTAGCCACGTTCCAGGGCCAGGCCGGAGAGCTGGCTGCGCAGCGCATCGAACGGCGCGTGAAGCAGCACCTCCCCTTCCTGCTGGGGATAGGCGTCGATGGCGTCTCGGAAGGGAGCGTCCTCGGCGGCGCCACCGGCCAGGTCGAAGTCGAGGCGTTCGATGCGTACCGGCTCGCCGGGATCGACGCGGATCGTCACCTCTTCCGGCGCATCGGGGTCGTCGAAGCGAACCTCGAAGGTCGGCTCGTAATAGCCGTAGACCCTGAGCGACTCGGCGGCGAGCCGGCGTACCTCGGCCTCGAGGCGCTGGGGCGAATAATCGTCGGCATCCAGCCCGTCGAGATAGGTCTCGAGGTTGTCGGCGGGGTCGCCCTCGATGCCCTCGAGGCTGGCGTCGAGGGCATGGGCAGCCCCGGGGGCCGCGAGTCCGATCGACAGCGAGGCGACCGCGAGACGGTTGGCGAGACGCTTGTCCATGATGTCGTGGATCCCTGGCTGACGTCCTGTCACTGCCGCAGCGCTTCGAGCTGGGCGTTCATCGCCAGCTGTGACTGGCGCAGTTCCCGCAGTTCGGCCTGCAGGTCCGCGAGCCTCGCCTCTAGGGCCTCGGCTCGTTCGCGCTCATCATCGCGCGCCGTGGCCAGGGCTTCAACGTCGTCGGCGAGGTCGGACAGGGCCGCCTCGGACTCGTCGAGACGCGCGACCAGCGCTTGCTGGCGCTCGGCCTCGCCCTGCTGGGTCGTCTCCAGGGCCGCCAGGCGCTCGGTGAGAGCGGCGAGCCCCTCGCGGTTGGCCGTCTCCAGGGCCTTCATGGAGTCGCGCACCGCGGCCAGGGTCTCGGCACGTACCTCGCCGTTCTCGGCCAGGGTGGCGACCCGCCCCTCGAGGGCGGAACGGGCGTCGGCCAGCGGCGCCAGGTGTTCGTCCTGCCAGTCGGCCAGACGCTGTGCGAGACGGTCGTCCAGCGCGTCTCTTAGCGTGTTGTCCAGCCCCTCGAGTTCATCGAGCCGCGCCTGGATCTCCGACAGCAGTTCGCCGCGCCCCTCGGAGGCGTCGAAGCGGGCATGGAGGTTGGAGATATCGCCGTTGAGTCGGGTCAACCGCTGTTCCAGCCGCTGACGCTCCAGCCAGCCGGCGTAGGCCAGCCCGGCCAGGGCCGCGACGAGCAGCAGGATCAGCAGCCACAGCGGCCAGACGGTCGCCTTGGGCGGGGCATGTGGCCGGTGGTGCCCGGCCAGGCTGGCATCCGGGTCCGGCACGATCGGGCGTGGCTGCCGGCGGTCTTCCGGGCGCTCTGCCATGATGGTCTCCTTGCGCGTTGCGTGTCGGCGTCCCGCCGGCGATATCGCCGGCACGCGTCCCATGCCCGAGTCCCCTGATCGGAATTGGCGGACCCTAGGGCGGGTGATATGATGCCGTGACCGGACTGGTACAGCACACTGATAGTGTACGGTTTTTTATCGAGGGAGCGAACGGGGCACGGCCGAATCCGGGCCGACATCGACCTTGCACTCCCCCAGCGCACTGGCACACCATGGGTCGCCGTGACCCATGACTAGCAACGAGGAGAAACGATAATGGCATTCGAACTGCCCGCACTGCCGTACGAAAAGAACGCCCTGGAGCCGCACATCTCCGCCGAGACCCTGGAGTACCACTACGGCAAGCACCACCAGGCCTACGTCACCAAGCTCAACGAGCTGACCGACGGCACCGAGAACGCCAACAAGTCCCTGGAAGAGATCATCCAGTCCGCCTCCGGCGGCCTGTTCAACCAGGCGGCTCAGGTCTGGAACCACACCTTCTACTGGCACTGCCTGTCGCCGAACGGCGGCGGTGAGCCGACCGGCGCCCTGGCCGAGGCCATCAACGCCAAGTTCGGTTCCTTCGAGGAATTCAAGAGCGCCTTCAACGCCAAGGCCGTCGGCAACTTCGGTTCCGGCTGGACCTGGCTGATCAAGACCGCCGACGGCGGCGTCGACATCGTCAACACCGACGACGCCGACACCCCGGTCGCCCACGGCCAGACCCCGCTGCTGACCATCGATGTGTGGGAGCACGCCTACTACATCGACTACCGCAACGCGCGTCCGAAGTACCTCGAGAACGTCTGGAACGTGCTGAACTGGGACTTCGTCGCCCAGAATTTCGCCTGATCCCCAGCGGACTCGCGAACGACAACGGCCCCGCCATCAGGCGGGGCCGTTTTGTTTCTACCGCTTATTTAGGGAGTCGGCCTCGATTTACGTCGCGAGCGAAGGCAGGCTGATTGCCGCCGGAGCGCAGCTACCGGAGTGTAGCCTGCTACATGAGGATTCGATCGGACCGGCGCCCCGGCACCGCCGGCGGCCAGCCTGTCGAGCGCAGCAGCAAATCGAGCCGACTCAAGGATCGGCGCGGCGCCCGATCCCTCGATAGTACAGCCCCATGTCGGCGACGTGGGCCGGGTCGTAGATATTGCGACCGTCGAGCAGCAGCTTGCCGTTCAGCTGCGACGCCAGGCGCGGCCAGTCCGGGTTCCAGTAGGCCTTCCACTCGGTGACCAGCATCAGGGCGTCGGCACCGTCGAGTGCCTCGTCCGGGTCGCCGTCGAACAGTGCCAGCAACGGATGGTCGCCGAGCCGTTCGCGCAGCGCCCCGGTGGCGGCGGGATCGTGCAGCCGCACGCGCACGCCCTGGGCCCAGAGGGCGCGCAGCAGCGTCAGCACCGGCGCATGATCGATGCGCGCCGTGCCGGGCTTGAAGGCCGCGCCCCAGATGGCCACGGTCAGGCCTTCCAGCCGGCCGTGGTAGTGGGCCCACAGCTTGCGGAACAGCGTCTCCTTCTTCTGCTCGTTGATGTCGAGCACCTGGTCGAGCAGCGCCGAATGGCGGCCGCTGGCCGACTGCACGTCGGCCAGACGCATCAGGTCGCGGGAAAAGCTCGGGCCGCCGAAGCCGCAGCCGGGATAGAGGTACTCGTAGCCGATGCGGCTGTCCGCGCCCATGCCCTCGCGCACGTCCTCCACGTCCACCCCCAGGGTGTCGGCGAGGCCGGCGATCTCGTTCATGTAGCTGATGCGGGTGGCCAGCATGCCGTTGATCGCCAGCTTGGTCAGCTCGGCGGCCCGCCGCGGCATGCGCTGGAAGACCTCGCGGCGGCGATTGAACGCTCGCAGCAGCTCGCGTACCTGGCGTTCGGCGTCGCGGTCGTCGCAGCCCAGCAGCCAGCGCGACGGCCGGGTGAAGGTCTCCCAGGCGCGGCCTTCCTCGAGCAGGTCGGCCAGCGCCACGGCCCGACGCCCGTTGCCGAGGCCGGCGGCCAGTCGGTCGGTTTCGCCGACCGGGAAGGTCGAATTGTTGACCAGCACCGCGTCTGCGGTCATTCGCGACGACAGTTCGGCCACGGTGGTGCGGCCTTGCTCGCGCTGTGCCGGCGACAGGGCCAGCCACAGCACCTCGAAGTCGTCGCCCTGGAGAGGTTCGCCGACGTCGAGAACCCTGAGATGGCCCTGGGCGCGCCCTTCCTCCAGGCGCGACATCAGCTGCGGCTCGCTGGCCAGCCAGCCGCTCTCGGCGAGCGTCGGCCAGTCGGCGCTGGCGTGGGGCCACCAGGTCACCCGGTGACCGACCGAGGCCAGCGCCGCCGCCGCGGTGGCGGCGGCCAGCTCGCTGCCGTGGACCAGAACGCGCATGGCTTACTCCTCGCCGCTGTAGCGGGTCAGCAGTTCGCGGAAGCCCTCGCCGTAGCGGGCGTGGCGGCGGCCGTAGGCGAGAATCGCCTCGAGGTAGCCGAGCTGGTGGCCGCAGTCGTAGGTGCGACCGCGCATGCGCCAGGCGTCGACGCCGCTCTGCTGGCGCAGCGTCTCGATGGCGTCGGTCAGCTGGATCTCGTTGCCGGCGCCGGGCGGCGTTTCGGCGAGCAGCGGGAAGATGGCGCCGGGCAGCGCATAGCGGCCGATCACGGCCAGGTCGGAGGGCGCCTCCTCGACCTTGGGCTTCTCGATCAGCCCGGCCAGCGCCCCGGCCTCGCCGGCGGCCGGCGGCTCACCCTCGGGGGCGACGATGCCGTACTTGTAGACCAGCTCGTGGGGCACCTCCTCCACCATCAGCTGGCTGCGGCCGGTGGCGTCGAAGGCCTCGATCATGCCGGCCAGGTCGTTGCGCTCGAGGCCGTCGTCATCGACCAGCACGTCCGGCAGCAGCACGGCGAAGGGTTCGTCGTCGCCGATCACCGGGCGCGCACAGAGCACCGCATGGCCCAGGCCCAGCGGTTCGGACTGGCGCACGCTGATGATGTTGACGTCTTCCGGCACGATCGAGCGCAGCTCCTCGAGCAGCTCCTGCTTGCCCTTGGCCTCGAGGCTGGCCTCGAGCTCGAAGTGCTTGTCGAAGTGGTTCTCGATGGCGCTCTTGCTGCCGTGGGTCACCAGCACGATGTCGCGAATGCCGGCCTCGACGGCCTCCTGGACCACGTACTGGATCACCGGGCGGTCGACGATGGTGATCATCTCCTTGGGAATCGCCTTGGAAGCGGGCAGGCAGCGAGTGCCGAAACCGGCAACGGGAAGAACGGCCTTGCGGATCATGGTGCGGTCCTTGTCATGTCGCATGTAGCCCGACGCGGCCGGGCATGGGCCGGGGCGTCGGGAACGAGTAGAATGGCATCATACCGAATCACGCCGAGCTCGCCACAGTGGCAAGCCGGCGACACCTACGGAGAGGACAGATGACGGCAAGCCAGTCGCAAGCGGACAACGTCGACGCGGCGGAGATCGCCAAGTTCGAGGCCCTGGCCCATCGCTGGTGGGATACCGACGGCGAGTTCAAGCCGCTGCACGAGATCAATCCCCTGCGCCTCGACTTCATCGACGCCCGCGCGGGGCTGGCCGGTCATCGGGTGCTCGACGTCGGCTGCGGCGGCGGCATCCTCGCCGAGGCCATGGCCCATCGCGGCGCCGAGGTCACCGGCATCGACCTGGGCGAGGCGCCGCTGGCGGTGGCCCGGCTGCACGCCGAGGAGACCGGCGCGCGCGTCGACTACCGCCAGATCAGCGTCGAGGCCATGGCCGAGGCCCATGCCGGCGAGTTCGACGTGGTCACCTGCCTGGAGATGCTCGAGCACGTGCCCGACCCCGCCTCGGTGATCCGCGCCTGCGCGCGGCTGGTCAAGCCCGGCGGGCAGGTATTCTTCTCGACCATCAACCGCAATCCCAAGGCCTATGCCCTGGCCGTGGTCGGCGCCGAGTACCTGCTGCGCATGCTGCCGCGGGGCACCCACGACTATGCCAAGTTCATCCGCCCCTCGGAGCTCGCCGGCTGGTGCCGCGAGGCCGGCCTCGCGGTCTGCGAGCAGAGCGGCCTGACCTACCAGCCGCTGACCCGTCGCTATCGGCTGTCGGCCACCGATGTATCGGTGAATTACCTGATGCACTGCCGGCGGGAGGCATCGTGAGTCGCGAATGGCCGACACCCGAGGCGCTGCTGTTCGATCTCGACGGCACCCTGGTGGATACCGCCCCGGATCTGGCCCGGGCCACCAACTCCCTGCGTGACCATCACGGGTTGGCGCCCCTGCCCTACCCGACCATCCGCGCCCAGGTCTCCAACGGCGGCAGCGCCCTGGTGACCCTGGCGCTGGGCCTCGAGCGCGAACACGACGGTCACGATGACGCCCGGGCCTTCCTGCTGGCCGCCTACGGCGAGGCGGTGGCCGTGGAGAGCCGGGTCTTTCCGCCGCTGGATCGGCTGCTGGACGCATGGCGTGACGCCGGTCGTCCCTGGGGCATCGTCACCAACAAGCCGCGCGCCTATGCCGCGCCGCTGGTGGAGGCCCTGGGCCTCGAGCCGGGCGCGCTGCTGTGCGCCGATGACCTGCCGGTCAAGAAGCCCGACCCCGCGCCGCTGCTGGAGGCCGCCCGGCGCCTCGGCGTGTCGCCGGGCGACTGCTGGTATCTCGGCGACCACCATCGCGACATGCAGGCCGCACGGGCGGCGGGCATGCCCGCGGTGGCGGTGGGCTACGGCTATATCACCGAGGACGACGACTATCGCCTGTGGCCGGCGGATCGCTGGTTCGAGACCGCCGAGGCGCTGACCGAGGCGCTGCTGCCAGGTCTTCCCAAGCGTTGATGTCCCGACACGGCGACGCCCGCTGGGGCGGCGATATCATGATGGCCTAAAAAAAGCAGGCCTCCCTGGCGGGAGGCCTGCTGGTCTTATCGCTGACGCCGTTGCGTCGGCGTCAGGTTCGGGGCGGCTGGGCGTCGAACGCCTCGCCGCTGTGGCCGCGGCTGTCGGGCCCCATCAGCCACAGATAGGTGGGCATGATGTCCTCCGGCGTGCGCAGCGTGCCCGGGTCCTCCGCCGGATAGGCGGACTGGCGCATGGCGGTACGCGTGGCGCCGGGGTTCAGGGTGTTGATGCGTAGCGTGCCGAGGTGCTCCACCTCGTCGGCCAGCACTTCCATGAACCCCTCGGTGGCGAACTTCGACACCGCATAGGCTCCCCAGTAGGCGCGGCCGCGACGGCCCACCGAGGACGAGGTGAAGATGACCGAGGCATCCGCCGACGCTTCCAGCAGCGGCAGCAGCGCCTGGGTCATCCAGATAGGCCCGTTGATGTTGACCTGCATCACCTGCTCCCACAGCGCCGGATCGTACTGGGCGAAGGGGGTGATGTCGCCCAGCAGGCCGGCGTTGTGCAGGATGCCGTCCAGGCGTCCGAACTCCTTGTCCAGGGCCGCGGCCATGTCGTGGTAGTCCTTGAGCGTCGCCCCCTCGAAGTTGAGCGGGAAGATCGCCGGCTGCGGCAGTCCCTCGGACTCGATGGCGTCGTACACCGCTTCCAGCTTGGCGATCGTCCGCCCCAGCAGGACCACCGTGGCGCCGTGGCGGGCATAGGCGAGCGCCGCGGCGCGGCCGATGCCGTCGCCCGCGCCGGTGACGAGGATCACCCGGCCGTCGAGTAGCCCCTGCGGCGCTTCGTAGTCGATCTTGCAGACCGTCATGATGTCCCTCCGGGGCTAGTTGCCCGACTGCCGCTGGAAGTCGGCCGCCAGGTTGGCGGCGCTGCTGTCGGGGTACGCCTGCTGTACCCGCTCGAGCAGCGCCTGGCCGGCTTCCGGATCCCCCTGGCGGGCCTTGAGCAGGCCCAGCTTGTAGAGGGTGTCGGGTACCTTGTTGCTGTCGGGGAAGTCGTCGAGCACGCGTTGGAAGGCCGCGTCGGCGGCGTCGAGATCACCGCCGGCCGAATGCAGCTCACCGAGCCAGTAGTAGGCGTTGGCGGTGAGGGTACTGCTCGGATGTTTGTCGACGAAGGACTCGAAGGCCCGCGTCGCGGCATCGAACTCCCGGGCCTGCACCTTGGCGAAGGCCGCCTGGTAGTCGGCCCGGGCGCCGGCATCGCTGCCGCTGGCTGACTGACCAGAGCTCGATTGGCCCGATGCCTCCGCCCCACCGCTGTCGGCCACCTGCTCGGCCGCGGCGGCACCGGCCCCGCCCGCCGCGCTGGCGGCGTTCGCGGACAGGCGCTCGTCCAGATCCATGTACTGCTGGCGGGTCTGACGCTTGAGGCGGTCGAGCTGGTAGCGCAGCTCCTCGACCTGACCACGCAGCTGGCGAAGCTGCTCCTGGTTGCGCTGCAGCTCGTTGAACAGCTCCAGATTGCCGCCCGCCGGTTCGCGGGCGGCGGTCTGGTCGTAGAAGCTGCCTGAGCCGGAGCGGGCGGTGAGATCCTCCACCACCGGCTGCTGAGCCAGCGCCGGGGCGGCCAGCAGGCTCAAGGCGCCGGCGGCGGTCCAGATTCTGAGACGCGGTCTCATCGCTTTCTCCCTTCGCTATGGTGGTGCCGTGCGTGGCGCGGGGCTCAGTAGGCGAAGACCACCCGGCGGTTCTGGGCGTAGGCTTCCTCGTTGCTGCCGCGGGCCGCCGGACGCTCCTCGCCGTAGCTGACGACCTCGACCTGGGACGGCGAGACGCCCTGCACGCTCAGGAAGCGCTTGACGGCGTCGGCGCGGCGCTCACCGAGGGCCAGGTTGTACTCGCGGGTGCCGCGCTCGTCGGTATGGCCCTGCAGCACCACGCTGGCGTTGCCGTTGTTTTGCAGGAAGCGGGCGTGGGACTGGAGTACCGACTGGAACTCGGGGCGGATGGTGTCGCTGTCGTAGGCGAAGTAGATGGTGCGGACTTCGGGAATCCGCGAGCCGGCCATCTGACCGGCGCCCTCGCCGAGGCCGCTGCCGCTGACCTGGCCGGTGCCGGTCCCCACGCCACCGGCACCGGTGCCGGCGGTGCCGTCCATGGACCCTTCCTGGGTGCCACCGGTGCTGGAGCAGCCGGCCATGACGGCCATCGACATGGCGGCGATCAGAGTGCGGGCATAAGGCTTGAATTGCATCGTTCGACTCCTTTCCTTGCGGGATACATTCAGTTCAGAAACGGGGACCAGGCGGGCTCACGCACGTCGCCCTGGGCCGCGGGAAGACGGAACGAGGCCCGGCCGTCCGCGGAAACGCCCCCCAGCACACCATTACCGCCCTGCTGGGTGGCGAAGATTACCATGGTGCCGTTGGGCGCGACACTGGGGGACTCGGCCTGGCGGGCGTCGCCGAGCTCGACCAGGCGGCCGCTCTCCAGATCCTGCTTGGCCACCCGGTAGCCGTTGCTGCCGCGGTGGATCAGGAAGATGGATTCACCGTCAGGGGCGAAGCGCGCCCGAGCGTTGTAGTTGCCGGTGAAGGTGATGCGCTCCGGCGAGCCGCCAAGCGACTGACGATAGATCTGCGGGCCGCCGCTGCGGTCCGAGGTGTAGATCAGGCTGTTGCCGTCCGGCGACCAGGCCGGCTCGGTCTCGATGCTCTGGCTGTTGGTGACGCGTTGCAGGTTCTGCGAGGCGACGTCCATGACGTAGATCTCCGGCTGCCCGTCGCGGGACAGCGCCATCGCCAGCCGACGGCCGTCCGGCGACCAGGTCGGGGCGCTGTTGAGGCCCTCGAAGGAGGTCAGGCGTGCCCGACGGCCGCTGGCCACTTCCTGCACGTAGATGCCGGGCCGGCCGGACTCGAACGACACGTAGGCCAGCTTGCCGCCATCCGGTGACCAGGCCGGCGACATGATCGGCTCGTCCGAGCTCAGCACCTGCTGGCTGTTGCGACCGTCGGCGTCGGCGACGTAGAGCTGATAGGCGGTGTCGTCGCCGACGCCCTGGGAGGTGACGTAGGCGATGCGCGTGGAGAAGGCGCCGCGAATGCCGGTGATCTCCTCGAAGATCTTGTCGCTGATGCGGTGGGCGGCGGCGCGCATCTGATCCTGACCGGCGGTGATCACCTCGCCCAGCATCCGCGATTCGCCGCTGACGTTCATCAGCTCGTACTGGATCTCGACGCCGCCGCCGGTGCGGCTGACGCGGCCGACCACCAGATAACGGGTATCCAGCGCCTGCCAGTCGCCGAAGCTGACATCGTCGCCGCGGGTCGGCTGGGCGAACATCGCCTCGCGCTCCAGGGGCGCGAAGTAGCCGCTGCGCTCCAGGTCGTCGGAGATGATCCGCGCCACGTCCTGGGGCAGGTTCTCGCCTTCGGCGAACGGCACCACGGCGATCGGCGTGGCCTGCTCGTTGCCCTGGGTGATGTCGATGGTCAGGTCGGCCTGGGCCAGCGACGTGCACAGCAACAGCACGGCCGCCAGCCAGGTGGTGATCAAGGCTCTCATCAGCGTATGTCCCCCGGTCGGAATCTGAGATTGAACTCACGGTACTGGCGCTGCACCGAAGCGGGCAGCTCGCGCAGCTCGGCGAAGGGCGCGGCGGTTTCCACCGCGCTCAGCGCCGAACGGTCGAAGGCACTGTTGCCACTGCTACGACCGATGTTGGCGGCGAATAGCTCCCCGGAGGGCCCCAGGCGAACCGATATCTCGGCCGCGGCGCCGTCGGGGACGTTGGGCGGAATCGACCAGGCCTGCTCCACCGCCTGGCGCACCAGGTTGATGAAGCCGTTGGCCGCTTCCTCTGCCTGCTTGGCGTTGGCCACGGCCTCGGATTCGCCGGCGATGGCCTGGTCGAGGCTGTTCTGGGCGGCCTCGGCGGCGCGCTTGGCGGCGGCCTCACGCTCGCGCTGTTCCTCGGCTTCACGCTGGCGACGGGCCTCTTCCTCGGCCTGGCGCTGGCGTTCGGCTTCCGCCTCGCGCCGTCGCTGCTCCTCGGCTTCACGCTGACGGCGGGCCTCCTCCTCGGCCTGACGCTGGCGTTCGGCCTCCGCCTCGCGCTGGCGCTGTTCCTCGGCTTCGCGCTGACGACGGGCCTCTTCCTCGGCTTGACGCTGGCGTTCGGCTTCCGCCTCGCGCTGCCGCTGTTCCTCGGCTTCGCGCCGCTGGCGAGCGGCCTCCTGCTGACGCTCCCGCTCGGCCGCCTGCTCCGCGGCTTCGCGCTCGCGGCGCTCTGCTTCGGCGGCGGCCTGTTCGGCGGCCTCACGGGCTTGCTCGCGCTCGGCGGCCTGGGCCGCCTCCTGTGCCTGGCGCTGGGCTTCTTGCGCCTGCCGCTCCGCTTCGGCGGCGGCCTGACGTTCCGCCTCCGCCCGTTCGGCGGCTTCGGCCTCCCGTCGCTGCTGCTCCGCCCTGGCCTCGGCCCGGGCCTGCTGCTGCGCCTGCTGGGCCTGATCGGTGGCGGTCTCGGCGCGCACCAGGGTGGCGTTGACGATGGCCTGGTTGGGCGGCTCCTGCTCGGCGCTCGGGAAGCGGATCACGCTGACGACCAGCAGCCCCAGGTGCAGCCCGACGGCGAGGATCAGCGGCAGTCCGTAGCCGACATGGCGATGTTGTTTAGCCATGCGTCCTCCTCAGGCGTCCCCGGGCGGGGGCTCGGAGATCAGCCCGACGTTGGCCACGCCCGAGGTCTGCAGGGTGCTCATCAGGGTGACGATCTGGCCATAGGCCACGTTGCGGTCGCCGCGGACCAGGACGCGGGTGCCCGGCTCGCGCTCGAGCAGGATACCGACCCGCTGGCCGAGCTCGTCGAGGTCGACGGCGGTCTCGTCACCGCTCAGGCTGACGTAGATCTGGCCCTCGCTGTCCACCGAGACGACGATCGGATCGCGATCCTCGCTGTCCTCGATCGGCTCGGAGGTCACCTGGGGCAGGTCCACCTTGACGCCCTGGGTCAGCATCGGCGCGGTGATCATGAAGATCACCAGCAGCACCAGCATCACGTCGATGAAGGGGACGACGTTGATCTCGTTCATCGGCTTGCGCCGGCCCATGCGGTTGAAGGGTCCGTGCATGGCGTGCCCTCCTTAGCCGGCGGCGGATTCGCCGCGACCCTGCAGGTTGCGGTGCAGGATGGAATGGAACTCCTCGGCGAAGTCCTCGTACTTGCCCAGCAGGCGGCTGGATTCCGCCGACAGCCGGTTGTAGAAGATCACCGCGGGGATGGCCGCGAACAGGCCCATGGCGGTGGCGATCAGCGCCTCGGCGATCCACGGCGCCACGGTGCCGAGCGTGGCCTGCTGGGCCATGGACAGCGACTGGAAGGAGCCCATGATGCCCCACACGGTGCCGAACAGCCCGATGTAGGGGCTGGACGAGGCCACGGTGGCCAGGAACACCAGGTGCAGGTTGAGGCGGTCCTCCTCGCGGGACCAGGCCACGCGCATGCTGCGCTGCACGCCGTCGAGGATGGCCTGGGGACTCTGGGTCTTCGGCATCAGGCGATTGAACTCGCGGAAGCCGGCGCGAAAGATGTGCTCGGCGCCCAGGGTCTCCTGCTCGGCGGGCGTCTCGCGATACAGCTCGTTGAGGTCGACCCCGGACCAGAAGCGGTCCTCGAATTCACGGTGGGCCTTGCGCGCGCGGCGCATCACGAAGGTGCGCTGGAAGATCACCACCCAGGACAGCAGCGAACCCAGCAGCAGCAGCAGCATCACCGCCTGGACCACGCCGCTGGCGTTCATGATCAGGTGGGGAATGGACATGGCGTCGTTCACGGGAATCCTCGTCTCGTCGAAGTCAGTCTTGGGAAGGCGTCGGCGCCGGGGCGCGGTCGTCCGGAGCCAGGCCGAAGTGCTGCCAGGCCTGACGGGTCACCACCCGGCCGCGGGCGGTGCGCATCATCAGCCCCTGCTGGATCAGGTAGGGCTCGATGACGTCCTCGATGGTGTCGCGCTCCTCGCCGATGGCCGCGGCCAGGGAGTCGACGCCCACCGGGCCGCCGTCGAATTTCTCGATCATCGCCAGCAGCAGCCGGCGGTCCATGTGGTCCAGGCCGTGGTGGTCGACGTGGAGCATGTTCAGGGCCTGGTCGGCGATCTCGGCGTCGATGCGTCCGCCGCCGCGTACCTCGGCGTAGTCGCGCACGCGGCGCAGCAGGCGGTTGGCGATGCGCGGGGTGCCGCGGGAGCGGCGCGCCACTTCCCGGGCGCCGGCGTCGTCGGTGGTCACGCCCAGCAGCCGCGCTGAACGGGCGACGATCTCGCTGAGCTCGTCGATGGAGTAGAACTCCAGGCGCTGGACGATGCCGAAGCGGTCGCGCAGCGGCGAGGTCAGCAGGCCTGCCCGGGTGGTGGCGCCGACCAGGGTGAACGGTGGCAGGTCGAGCTTGATCGAGCGCGCGGCCGGCCCCTCGCCGATCACGATGTCGAGCTGGAAATCCTCCATGGCGGGATAGAGGATCTCTTCCACCACCGCCGACAGGCGATGGATCTCGTCGATGAACAGCACGTCGCCGGGCTGAAGGTTGGTGAGCATGGCGGCGAGATCGCCGGCCCGCTCGAGCACCGGCCCGGAGGTCGACTTCAGGCCGACGCCCATCTCGGTGGCGATGATGTTGGCGAGCGTGGTCTTGCCGAGCCCCGGTGGGCCGAACACCAGGGTGTGGTCGAGGCTCTCGTCGCGGCCGCGGGCGGCGTGGATGAAGATCTCCAGCTGCTCGCGGACCCGCGGCTGGCCGATGTAGTCGCCGAGCTGCTTGGGGCGGATGGCGTGATCGAGATGGCCCTCGCCCTCGCGATCCTCGGCGGCGATCAGGCGGTCAGTCTCCAGCATGGGTGTCCTCCGCCGGCATCGTGATGAAAGGCTGCGTATCGGGCATGGTCATCAACCGGCCATGCGACGCGCGAGCGCCGCCTTGATGATCGCCTCGGTGCTGCCCTCTTCCTCGAGGCCGGTGAGCATGCGCGCGGCCTCGGCCGGCTTGTAGCCGAGGCTGACCAGCGCCGCCTCGGCCTCGGCCAGCGGCTCCTGGCGCGGTTCGGCGGCGGCGCCGGGCGACGGTGCCACGCCGGCGGCGGGCGCTTCGGCCTCCCAGTGCGGGAAGCGGTCGCGCATCTCGACGATCAGCCGCTCGGCGGTCTTCTTGCCGACGCCGGGCAGGCGCGTCAGCGACTTGACGTCGTCGTCCATCACGCAGCGGATGAAGGCTTCCTCGTCCATGCCGGAGAGGATGGCCAGGGCCAGCTTGGGGCCGACGCCGTTGACCTTGATCAGGGCACGGAACAGCGCCCGCTCCTGCTCGCGGGCGAAGCCGTAGAGCAGGTGGGCGTCGTCGCGTACGGTGAGATGGGTATGCAGCACCACGTCCTCGCCGACCCCGGGCAATGCCACCAGGGTGGTCATGGAGGCCTCCAGCTCGTAGCCGACCCCGGCCACGTCCAACAGCAGCCAGGGCGGCTGCTTGTCGATCAGGGTGCCTCGCAAGCGTCCGATCATGATATGTCACTGTCCTTGATGATGAATCCGCAGCGCGTCGCGCTCACTATACTGGTCCCCTCCGGGCCATGCCAGCCCGCGGAACGCTGTTCGACAACCGACTCGGCGTCGCCGTCAGGCGACATCACTCGGGGCGAAAGTCCCGCCAGGACGCGCTCTTGCCACGCCCTCGCCCGCCGCCGCCGTAGCTGCCCCGGCAGATCAGTCCGACCCGGGCATAGGCATGCGTCAGGGCGATGGCCAGGGCGTCGGCGGCATCGGCCTGGGGCGTGCCGGAGAGACCCAGGATGGCGGTCACCATGTGCTGCACCTGGGTCTTGTCGGCCGCCCCGCCGCCGGTGACCGCCTGCTTGATCTGGCGCGGGCCGTACTCGCTGACCGGCAGGCCGTGATTGGCCGCGCAGACGATGGCGGTGCCCCGCGCCTGGCCGAGCTTGAGCGCCGAGTCGGCGTTCTTCGACATGAACACCTGCTCGATGGCGAACTCGCCGGGCCCGTGCAGGCCGATCACCTCGCTGACCCCGGCGTAGACCTGGGCCAGGCGCTGGGCGAGATCGTCGCCGCGGGTGCGGATGCAGCCGCTGGTCACGTACTTCGGCTTGGGCTCGGTCACGTCCAGCACGCCGTAGCCGGTGATCCGGGATCCCGGATCGATGCCCAGGATCAGCATGTCGGGCCCTTCATCTCGCGGGGGCTAGTCATCATGCAGTGCTTCCAGAATGTCATCGGCGCACGGTCGAGAGCGCGTGGGTGTTCGACCTCAATCATGCAGTGCTTCCAGAATGTCATCGGAGAAGTCGGCATTGGTGTAAACATTCTGCACATCGTCCAGGTCCTCGAGCCGGTCGACCAGCCCGACGATGCGCCGGCCGAGTTCGACGTCGTCGATGCGGGTGTAAGTGTCGGGATACAGCCCCACGTCGCTGGCCTCGGGCGTGATGCCCGCCTCGACCAGGGCGTCCTTCACGGCGCCGAAGGTGTCCGGCGTGGTGACGATCTCCAGGCGGCCGTCCTCGAGGGTCTCGATGTCCTCGGGCTCGGCAGCCAGGGTCGCTTCCATGGCCGTCTCCTCGTCGACGCCTGGCGGCAGCGTCAGCCTCCCCTGCTTGTGGAACATGAAGGCCACCGAGCCGGAGGTGCCGAGGTTGCCGCCGTGCTTGCCGAAGGCGTGTCGCACCTCGGAGACAGTTCGATTGCGGTTATCGGTCATGGCCTCGACCATCACCGCCACGCCTTCGGGGCCGTAGCCCTCGTAGACGACCTCCTCCATGGCGTCGCCGTCGGTGTTGCCGGCGCCGCGATCCACCGCACGCTGCACGGTGTCCTTGGGCATGTTGTTGCCGAGCGCCTTGTCCATGGCGGCGCGCAGGCGCGGGTTGTCCTCGGGATCGCCGCCGCCCTGCCGCGCGGCCACGGTCAGCTCGCGGATCAGCTTGTTGAAGATCTTGCCGCGCCTGGCGTCCTGAGCCGCCTTGCGATGCTTGATATTGGACCATTTGCTATGGCCGGCCATATTCCCTCCTTTCTTGGTGGCTCGTCAGTCGGGAAAACGCCCATGTTGCTGTACCCAGCGAGATGAGCGCCGAGGATAAGGGGGAGCGAGGTTCTTTTGACAGGACGTCAAAAGAAGCGCCCAGGGATGGGTTTACCGCGTCCTCGCGACACCTTGTCGTCGGTAAAGCAAATCTGGGTATCGAAGCCCAGAAACGACACCGGCGCCACAAGGGGCGCCGGTGCGATCACGGGAGACTCGCCGCTTATTCGGCGGCGCCCTCCGCCTTGGCCTTCTGGCGCAGACGAATGTTGAGCTCCTTGAGCTGCTCGCCGCTGACCTCGCCCGGGGCGTCGGTCATCAGGCAGGCCGCGCTCTGGGTCTTGGGGAAGGCGATCACCTCACGGATGGTGCGGGCACCGCTCATCAGCATCACCAGGCGGTCGAGGCCGAAGGCCAGGCCGCCGTGGGGCGGCGCGCCGTACTGCAGGGCGTCGAGCAGGAAGCCGAACTTCTCGCGGGCCTCTTCCTCGCCGATGCCGAGCAGCTCGAGCACGCTCTGCTGCATGGCCTGGTCGTGGATACGGATCGAGCCGCCACCCAGCTCGGTGCCGTTGAGCACCATGTCATAGGCGCGGGACAGCGCCTCGGCCGGGTTGTTCTTGAGCGTTTCCACGTCGCAGGACGGCGCGGTGAACGGGTGGTGCAGCGCCTGCAGGCGGGCTTCGCCGTCGGCCTCGAACATCGGGAAGTCGACCACCCACAGCGGCGACCACTCGGCGGTGTAGAGGTCGAGGTCCTCGCCCAGCTTGACGCGCAGCGCGCCCAGCGCCTCGTTGACGATGTTGGTCTTGTCCGCGCCGAAGAAGATGATGTCGCCGTCCTCGGCACCGACGCGGTCCAGCAGCTGCTCGACCACGCCTTCCATGAACTTGACGATCGGCGACTGCAGGCCATCGAGGCCCTTGGCGCGCTCGTTGACCTTGATCCAGGCCAGGCCGCGGGCGCCGTAGATGCCGACGAACTTGGTGTACTCGTCGATTTCCTTGCGAGTCAGGGTGGCGCCGCCCTTGACCTTGAGCGCGGCCACGCGGCCGTCATCGGCGTTGGCCGGGCCGGAGAAGACCTTGAAGTCCACGTCCTTCATCAGGTCGTCGACGTCGGTCAGCTCGAGCGGGATACGCAGGTCCGGCTTGTCGGAACCGAAGCGCTGCATGGCCTCGGCGTAGGGCATGCGCGGGAATTCCGGCAGCTCGACGTCGAGCACGTCCTTGAACAGGTTGCGCACCATGTTCTCGGTGATCGACATGATGTCCTCTTCCTCGACGAAGGAGGCCTCGAGGTCGATCTGGGTGAACTCGGGCTGGCGGTCGGCGCGCAGGTCCTCGTCGCGGAAGCACTTGGCGATCTGGTAGTAGCGGTCGAAGCCGGAGACCATCAGCAGCTGCTTGAACAGCTGCGGCGACTGCGGCAGCGCGAAGAAGCTGCCCGCATGGGTGCGGCTCGGCACCAGGTAGTCGCGGGCGCCTTCCGGGGTGGCGCGAGTCAGGATCGGCGTCTCGATGTCGAGGAAGCCCTGCCCCTCGAGATAGGCGCGCACGCTGTGGGAGATGCGCGAGCGCAGGCGCAGCTTGTCGATCATCTCCGGACGGCGCAGGTCGATGTAGCGGTGCTTGAGGCGCACTTCCTCGCCGACCTTGCCGTGCTCGTCGAGCTGGAACGGGGGCGTGGCGGCGGTGTTGAGGACCTCCACGTCCTTGGCCAGTACCTCGATCAGGCCGGTGGGCATGTTCGGGTTCTGGGTGCCCTCGGGGCGCAGACGCACGCGGCCGCTGATGCGCAGCACGTATTCGCTGCGGGCGCGGTCGGCATTGGCGAAGGCCTCGGCGGTGTCGGGGTCGACCACGACCTGGGCGATGCCGTCCCGGTCGCGCATGTCGAGGAAGATGACCCCGCCATGGTCACGGCGGCGGTGGACCCAGCCGCACAGGGTGACCGTCTGATCCACCATGGTCTCGTTCAGCTGGCCGCTATAATGGCTGCGCATGTCGTATCCTGTTCTGTTGCGTGAAGTGATGTAGGGAGGCGACGACCGCGGTCAGGCCGCCGACCCGGACGTCTCGCCCCCGCCGGCCAGGTTCTTCTTGCTGCCGGACTTGAAGTCGGTCTCGTACCAGCCGCTGCCTGCCAGGCGAAAGCCTGCCGCGGAGACCAGGCGGTCGAGCTCGGCCTGTTCGCAGGCCGGGCAGTCGGTCAACGGCGCAGCGCTGATCTTCTGCAGCTTTTCCAGGCGGTGGCCGCAGGCCTTGCACTCGTATTCGTAGATGGGCATGGTTCGATATCTCCCGGTAACGACGTCCCAGAGGGCGATGCGGACCGAACGGGCCCGCGACACGTTCTGCGATATAGGGTCGGGCGGCGAAGATTCCAACACTGGCCTGCCCGGAAAGCCCGACATTATAGCCTGCCGTCAGGCTCCAGGCCCAGCCCCGCGGCGACGTCTCTAACGACAAGGAAGACCGCCATGCATGCCGTGATTCTCGACGCCGCCAGTCTGGGCGATGGTATCGATCTGTCGCCGATCCGCGAACGTGTCTCTCGCCTCGACGTTCACGACTTCACTGACCGCGACGAGGCCGTTGCACGGCTCGAGGGCGCCCAGGTGGCCATCGTCAACAAGGTGGTGCTCGATGCCGAGACCCTGGCCGCCCTGCCCCATCTCAGGCTGATCTGCGTGCTGGCCACCGGCACCAACAACATCGCCATGGACGAGGCCGAGCGCCGCGGCATCGAGGTGCGCAACGTCGCCGCCTACGGCACGGCGAGCGTGGCTCAGCACACCCTGATGCAACTGCTGGCCCTGGCCAACCGCCTGCCGCGCTACCAGCGTGACGTGGCCGAGGGACGCTGGGGAAAAAGCCCCTTCTTCTGCCTGATGGATCACACCACACTGCAGCTCGAGGGCAAGCGGCTGGTCATCGTCGGCCAGGGTGAGCTCGGCACTCGGGTCGGCGAACTCGCCGGCGCCTTCGGCATGGAGGTCGTCTTCGCCGCGCGCCCCGGCGCCGAGCAGGATGCCCGCCCGACGCTCGCCGAGCTCGTCCCCACCGCCGATGCCATCAGCCTGCACTGTCCGCTCACCGAAGCCAGCCGCCACCTGGTCGACGCCGACCTGCTGGCCAGGCTCAAGCCCTCGGCGCTGGTGGTCAACTGCGCCCGTGGCGGCATGATCGACGAGATTGCCGCCCTCGACGCCCTGCGCGAAGGCCGGCTCGGCGGGCTCGCCGTCGACGTGCTGCCCGAGGAGCCGCCGCGCGACGGCCATCCTTTGATCGATGCCCTGAGCGAACCGCTCAACCTGATCGTCACGCCCCACAGCGCCTGGATCAGCCCCGAGGCTCGCCAGCGCATCGTCGAGCTCACCGCCGACAATCTGAGTCGCCCCCTTCGGGACTGAAAACCGTTATACCGCCAGGCTTGAGTTTGGTGGTTCAAGATAAGAGATAACGGTATAAATCAGAGATCGGGTCGCAGCCTGGCTTGCGAAGGTCGCTCCGGGCCCCGATACTCTCGCCGGTATCGTTTTCACCCAAGCCCCTCATCCGGACGACGGCATGCTGCACAACTTCGGGTCGATCAATCTCGACCACATCTATCGTGTTCCTCACCTGGTCACGCCCGGCGAGACCCTCACCAGCCACGGCTACCGCGTCGGGCTCGGCGGCAAGGGCGCCAACCAGTCGCTGGCCATGGCCCGTGCCGGCGGCCAGGTGCGCCACTGGGGCCGCCTCGGCCGGCAGGACGCCTGGGCACGCGACCTGCTCGAGGCCTCCGGGGTCGACGTCGGCAGCGTCGAGCTGGTGGACGAGCCCAGCGGCCATGCCATCATCCAGGTGGACGACGCGGGCGAGAACGCCATCCTGCTCTTCCCCGGCGCCAATCACGGCTTCAACGAGGCGGCGCTGGATGCCCGTCTGGCCGAGGCCACGCCCGGCGACTGGCTGCTGGCCCAGAACGAATGCATCGCCCTGCCCTACCTGTTCGAGGCGGCGCGCGAGCGCGGGCTGCATATCGCCTTCAACCCGGCGCCGATGACCGCCGACGCCGCCGAGCTGCCGCTGGAGGCGTGCCGGCTGCTGTTCGTCAATCGCAGCGAGGCAGAGATGCTCACCGGCCTGCCCGCCGGCAGCGCCGCCTCTGCCCTGCTCGACGCCCTGGCCAGTCGCCTGCCGGCCACCGAGACCGTGCTGACCCTGGGCGGCGACGGCGCCTGGTACCAGTTTGGCGAGACGCGCCACTTCCAGCCGCCGATGCCGGTCACGCCGGTCGACACCACCGCCGCCGGCGACACCTTCATCGGCTACTATCTGGCGGCACTGCAGGACGGCGAAGGCCCCGAGGCCTGCCTGGAACGGGCCGCCGCGGCCGCCGCCCTCGGCGTGCAGCGCTCCGGCGCGGCCGAGAGCATTCCCGAGGCCGCCGAAGTGGCCGAGTGGCAGCGCCAGACTCAGACCCCGAACACTCCCTGAACCGACCGCCGAGGACGCCATGTCTGAACCGATCATCTTCGATACCGATCCGGGCGTCGACGACGCCCAGGCCATCGCCATCGCCTTGCACCATCCCGACATCGAGCTGCTGGGCATGACCACCACCTTCGGCAACGTCGACGTGGAGACCGCCACCCACAACGCCCTGCTGCTGTCCGAGCTGTCCGGCCAGCGCATCCCGGTGGCCCAGGGCGCGGCGGTGCCGATGGTCAAGCCGCGCCATCCGGCGCCGGCGCACATCCACGGCGCCAACGGCCTCGGCGACATCGCACTGCCGGCGGTGACCGGCCAGGCCGACGCCCGCAGCGCGGCGCAGTTCATCGTCGATACCGTCAACGCCCGCCCCGGCGAGGTGTCGCTGGTGGCCGTGGGGCCGCTGGGCAACCTGGCCGCGGCGCTGCAGATCGACCCGGGCATCACCGAGCGGGTCAAGCGCGTGGTGGTGATGGGCGGCTCGATCAAGGAAGGCGGCAACGTCACCCCGGTGGCCGAGGCCAACATCTTCAACGACCCCCACGCCGCCCAGCGGGTGCTGACCGCCGGCTGGCCGCTGACTCTGGTCGGCCTCGACGTCACCCACCGCTGCGTGCTGGCCCCGCAGCACATGGAGCGCATCGCCGCCGGCCAGGGCGCGCTGGGCGAGGTGCTGGCCGGCAGCTACGCCTTCTACCGCGAGTTCTACCAGGGCGCGCTGGGCATCGACGGCTGCTGCCCGCACGACAGCCTGGCCCTGGCCTGGCTGGTGCGTCCGGAACTGTTCACCGTCGCCAGCGGCCATCTCAATGTGGCCACCGAAGGACCCGCGGAGGGGCAGACCCTGTTCGCGTCCGAGGGTCGCGAGTTCATCGCCCCGCGCTGGTCGCAGACGCCGCTGGCCGACGTCTGCCTGGGCGTCGACGGCAGTGCCGTGGTCGACTGGATCACCGAGACCCTCGCCTGATCCGCATCGAAACGTCAGTCATGACGACACCGCCGGCCCACTGGGCCGGCGGTTTTCGTTGGCGCGCCGTGTCTCGCTCGCGGCGCCGTCAGCCGGTGATGAAATCGTCCGGCGCCTCGCCCTGGGCCAGCGCGATCTCTTCGCTCTCGACGCTCGTGACCTCGGCATTCGGTGGCCCCTGCCACAGCCAGGCCGCCACGGCCTCGACGTCCTCGCGTGCCCCGCACAGCAGCACCTCCACGCGGCCATCGGCGAGATTGATGGCGTAGCCGGTCACCCCGGACTGCCTCGCGCGCTCCTGGGTGGAACGGCGATACCAGACGCCCTGGACGCGGCCGCTGACACGCGCTTTGATGGCATGAGCTTCCATTCGACGCCTCCTTCGTGAGCGGTTGGCGATGATGATGACCTAATCTACAGGGTGACATCGGCGTTTGCGCGGTCACAAGCCTCGTCGCGCCGTCTCACTGCCCCGGTTTCCTCATAAGGGAGACGCCTCATGCCGGTCTTCGATCATCCCGATTTCGACCACCATCAGCAGGTCATTCACGGCTGCGACGCGGCCAGCGGCCTGCGCGCCATCATCGCCATCCACGACACCACCCGCGGCCCGGCGCTCGGCGGGCTGCGAATCTATCCCTACGCCAGCGAGGCCGACGCCCTCACCGACGTGCTGCGGCTGTCCCGCGGCATGACCTACAAGTCGGCATTGGCCGATCTGCCGCTGGGCGGCGGCAAGGCGGTGATCATCGCCGATCCGCGTCGCGACAAGACACCCGAGCTATTGCGCGCCATGGGCCGACTGATCGACTCGCTGGGCGGGCGCTACATCACCGCCGAGGATTCCGGTTCCGGCGAGGCGGACATGCGCGTCATCGCCGAGGTCACCCCCCACGTGGGCGGGCTCGGCCGCGATGGCAGCTCCGGCGACCCCTCGCCCTGGACCGCCCTCGGCGTCTTCCATGCCATGCAGAGCGCCGTCTACCACGGCCTCGGCCGGGCGGAATCCGAGGATCAGTTCGCCGGGCTGCGGGTCGCCCTCCAGGGCGTCGGGCACGTCGGCACCCATCTGGCCCGGCGGCTCCACAACGCCGGCGCGCGGCTGGTGCTGGCCGACGTCGACCGCGACGCGGTGACCCGGCTGGCCGGGGAGCTGGAGGCCGAGATGGTGGCGCCCGAGGCCATCGTCGATGCCGAGGTGGACGTCTTCGCCCCCTGCGCCATGGGCGCGGCGCTGACGCCGGAGGTGGTGAGGCGCCTCAAGGCGCGGGTGGTGTGCGGGGCGGCCAACAATCAGCTGGCCCACGCGGAGGTGGCGGGCCAGCTGCAGGCCCGCGGCATCCTCTACACGCCCGACTACGTGGCCAATGCCGGCGGCGTGATCGAGATCGCCTGGCAGCGCCGTGACGACGCTCGCCCCGAGGCGGTGATGGCGCATATCGCCGGGATCGGCACGACCCTGGACGAGATCTTCGCCAGGGCCGCGCAGGAGGGCCGCAGCCCGGCCCCGGTCGCCGACGACATGGCCCGGGAGCGGTTCGAGGCCGGCTGAGGCTCAGCGAGGCGAAGTGGGTCGGGAGACCGGGTCGCCATTGGTGCCATCGGCGTCCTTCGCCCTCGCCTCGGCGTGGGAGGACGACCCGCTGGCACGTTCGCCGGAGGGCGTGCCATCAGACGCCTCGTGGGAGGACGTCTCGTGAGGCGTCGCGTCGGCACGGTGGCGGCCGGGCCACCAGCGATGGCTGTTCGTCGCGGGCTCGTCACGGGACTCGTCCTCGACCAGCTCGTGATGCACCAGCACGGCGGTATTGCGCGGGATCACCTTGCCGCCCCGTGCCAGCAGCAGGCTCTTGGTGAAGGCGGCGCCGAACAGCAGGATCAGCGAGCTGTAGTAGACCCACAGCAGCACGACCACCACCGAGCCCGCCGCCCCGTAGGTGGACGCGGTGGCGGTATAGGCCAGGTAGGTGGCGATGGCGCTGCGACCCACGGCGAACAGCAGTGCGGTCACCACGGCCCCCACCAGCACGTCGCGCCAGCTCAGCAGCACGTCCGGCAGCACCCGGAAGATGGTCGCAAACAGGGCGCTGACCAGCGCCAGCGAGACCAGGAACTCCCCCCCGGCGGTCAGGGCGCCGACGAACGGCATCAGGTCATCGGCCGCGTTCAGCAGCGACTTGACCGCCACGCCCAGCACCAGCGACACCAGCAGGATGAAGCCGATGGCCAGCACCACCGTCATCGACAGGGTGCGCTTCTTGAGCAGCAGCAGCACGCTGTTGGCCTTCGGGTGAGCGGTGACGCCCCACAGGGTATTCAGCGAGTACTGCATCTGGCCGAACACGGTGGTCGCGCCGACCAGCATGGCGCCGATGCCCATCAGCGTCGGCCACAGCCCCGAGGCCTCGATGCGCGACTGGGCCACGGCGTTCTGGATGGCCTCGGCGGCCCCGGTGCCCATGGTGCCCTCGAGCTGGGCGACGATCTGCCCCTGGGCGGCCTCCTCGCCCAACACCACGCCGATGACGGTCACCGCGATGATCATGGTCGGTGCCAGCGAGAACAGCGTGTAGAAGGCCAGCGAGCCGGCATAGCTGAAGGCGTTGCGCTCGACCCACAGCTTGACGGCGTCGCGGGTCACGACCCACCAGAAGAGTACGACCTGCTTGATACGGCTCCACATCACGATGTCTCCTTCACAGTCCCTTGCCGCGTCAGCATACCGGAGCCTTCCGGTCGTCACGAGCATTGGCATTGCACGGCTTCATGGGGCTCACCATAATGGGCCTTTTCTCGCCGGAGCCCCGCCATGTGTCCGCCGCCGGACGCCGAGACGTCCTCCCCCGACTTCGACTGCCTGGTCTTCATCGGCCGCTTCCAGCCGCCCCACCTGGGGCATCTGGCGGTGATCCACGAGGCGCTCAAGCGGGCCCGGCAGGTGATCGTGCTGGTGGGCTCCGCCTGGCAGGCCCGCTCGCTGCGCAATCCCTGGCGCTTCGACGAGCGCCGCCGGATGCTCAGGAGCGCTTTCGACGCCGACGACAACGCCAGGCTCGAGATCGTGCCGCTGCTCGATGCACTCTACAACAACGACGTCTGGGTCCGTGACGTGCAGCGCAAGGTGCGCGACATCGCCTCGCCGAGCCATGCCAGACTGCCGCGTATCGGCCTGATCGGCGCCAGCCGCGGCCAGTCCAGCTACTACCTCTCGCTCTTCCCACAGTGGGAGTCCGTCAGCGTGCCGATGGTCGAGGGCATCTCGGCGAGCCAGATCCGCGAGCGGCTGTTCCGCTCGTCGATCGCCGCGGCCGACTACGCCAGCGCCGGCGCCTCCCACGACCTGCCGCCGGGCGTCGTGGACAGCCTCAAGGGATTCCTCGAGACCGAGGCCTTCGAGCAGCTGGTGGAGGAACAGGGGCTGCTGGAGCAGTACCGTCAGGCCTGGGCCCATGCGCCCTACCCGCCGGTGTTCGTCACCGCCTGCGCGGTGGTGGTGCAGTCGGGGCACGTGCTGCTGGTCAAGCGTACCGCGGCGCCGGGCAAGGGGCTCTATGCCCTCCCCGGCGGCTTCATCAGCCCTCAGGAGCGGCTGCTGGACGCCTGCCTGCGGGAGCTGCGCGAGCGGGTGCGGCTCAAGGTACCGGAACCGGTGCTGAAGGGATCGCTGCGCGGGCAGCGGCTGTTCGACGAGCCACATCGCAGCTGGCGGGGACGCACCCTGGCGGAAGCCTTCTACTTCGCCCTGCGCCCGGAGCAGCAGCTGCCGCAGCTCAAGCCGGTCAAGGGCGGCGACCACGCCCGCTGGGTGCCGCTGGCCGACCTCGAACCCGATGCGCTGTTCGAGGACCACTTCTTCATCATCCAGAATTTCCTGGGCCTGCCCGCGGACTTCGGTGGCCCGTGATCGGGGTATAGCAGAGCGGACATGGGGTCAGACCCTTCAGTGGCCTTAGGATCTCCGATCCTAAGGCCACTGAAGGGTCTGACCCCGAGACGGCGCCCGATACGATGATCCGAACCGACAGATCAGGCCTGGAGGAAATCCCGCGGCAACTTCATCATCTGCCGCCACAGCTTCTCCACCCCCGGCTTGTGCACCAGAGAGCAGCGATAGAGCCGGATCTCCAGCGGCACGTCGTAGCTCTCGGCGCCAGCCCGCACCAGGCGACCGCTGTTGAGCTCCTCGCGGATGCAGAAGTCGGGAATCCAGGCCATGCCCACTCCCTGCAGCACCATGCCCTTGAGGCCTTCGGCCATGGCGGTCTCGTAGACCACCCGCAGCCGCATCCGCAGCGGGTCGTTCTTGAGCAGCATGCGCACGCTGCGCCCGAGGAAGGCGCCCTGGGTATAGGCCAGGTACGGCACCTCCTGGCGCCCCTCCAGTGGGAAGCGTGGCTTGCCCGACTCGTCCGGCAGGCTCACCGGCACCATCTTGACCTGGCCGATGGAGAACGACGGAAAGACCTCGGCGTCGAGCTGCATGGTGGCATAGGGGTCGTAGTAAGCCAGCATCAGGTCGCAGTTGCCTTCCCTCAGCACGTGGATGGCATCGCCCACGTTCATTGCCACCAGCCGCGTCGGCAGCTCGCCCACGCCCTTCTGCAGGCGAGAGATCCAGGGCGGGAAGAAGCTCAGTGCCAGGGAGTGGGCGGCGACGATGTCGAGCGCCTCGTTGGCCATCGACAGTCCGCGCAGGTGCCCGAGGCTCTCGTTGAGCTGCTCGACCATGTTGCGCGCAGTGACCAGGAACAGCTGGCCCTGGGGCGTGAGATCGACCGGGGTGGTGGAGCGATCGACCAGGGTCACGCCCACGGCCTGCTCCAGGGAGCGGATGCGACGACTGAAGGCCGGCTGCGTGACATGACGCTGGCGGGCCGAGGCGGAAAAGCTGCGGGTATTGGCCAGGGCGACGAAGTCTTCCAGCCACTTGGTCTCGAGGTTCACCACGACTCCCGATCACGGATGCATTAGCGGCCCGGGGGCCAGCCAGGTCGCTAATGTACCCCAGGCGCCCACACGACCCAAGCAAAGGACGCTCACTGCACCGGTGCGAACAGGTAGGCGCCCCGGGACACCAGCTTCTTCCACAGCGGTCGCGAGCGGATCTCCTCCAGCGACACTTCCCGGCAGCCGGCGAAATCCCGCTCCAGCATGGCTTCCACCTCGGCGGCGAAACCACGGTCCGGCACGAAGGCGGTGACCTCGAAATTGAGCCGGAAGGAGCGATTGTCGAGGTTGACCGTGCCCACGCAGGCCGCCGCATCGTCGATCAGGATCACCTTCTGGTGCAAAAACCCCGGCTGGTAGCGATAGACCTTGACCCCGGCGCGCAGCATGTCGGGCAGGAAGGAGAAGGCCGACAGGAACACCAGCAGGTGGTCCGGACGTTCCGGCATCATGATGCGCACGTCCACGCCACGCATCGCCGCCAGGCGCAGGGCGTCCTGGACGCTGTGATCCGGTACGAAGTAGGGACTGGTGATCCACAGCCGCTCGTGGGCGCGATGAATGGCGTGCTGCACCAGCAGGCTGGCGGTCTCCTGGGGGTCGGCCGGCCCCGAGGGCACGATGACCACGTTCTGCGACGAGGCCTCGCTCTGTCGCGGCAGCCAGTCCAGGCGGATCACCTCACCGGTGGCCCAGTGCCAGTCCTCCCAGAAGGCCTCCTGCAGGCCGAGCACGCTGGGGCCAGTGAGCTTGAGATGCGTATCCCGCCAGTGCCCGTGACGGGCATGCCGGCCCAGGTATTCGACGCCGACGTTATGGCCGCCGATCCAACCCTGATAGCCGTCGACCACCACGATCTTGCGGTGGTTGCGGAAGTTGAGCTGGAAGCGATGCCTCAACCCGCGGGAGGAGTGAAAGGCGCTGACTTCGATGCCGGCCTCGCGCAGCGCCTTCAGGTAGCGCTCGGGCAAGGCATGGCTGCCGATCTCGTCATACAGGAAGCGCACCCAGACCCCCCGCTCCGCCGCCGCGCACAGCCGCTCGCGCAGGCGACGCCCCAGGTCATCGTCACGCACGATGAAGAACTGGATCAGGATGTAATCCTCGGCGGCGTCGATGCCGGCGAACAGGCTGTCAAAGGTCGCCTCCCCATCGACCAGCAGTTCGGCGCGATTGCCACTGGTCATCGGCATCATCGCCAGCTTCTCGACCGCCCGCACGTCGGCCTCCCGGGCGCCGGCCAGATAGGGCACGATCCGCTCGCGATAGCCTTCCAGCACGCGACGGAGCACGGTGTCGCGCTCGCCACGCGCGGAGACGTAACCATAGAAGCGCGGTCGACCGAACACCCAGTAGGCCGGCACCGCCAGATAGGGCACGGTGACCAGCGACAGGATCCAGGCGATGGCCCCCTGTGAGGTACGCGCCGACATCAACGCCTGCACCGCCGACAGCATGCCGAGCAGATGGAGGGCGAGGATCAGCATGCCGAGCAGCCATGACGTCATGAGCAGACTCCCTTTCCGTGGGATGAGCGGCCGAAGTGCCCAGCATACGCAAAACGACGACGGCCCCGCCAGTTGGCGGGGCCGTCGATCATCACGCTGGCGTCAGGGATCAGGCGCGCTCGGCGATGATCTCCTTCCACTTGGCCGGACCGGTCTGGTGGACCGACGTGCCCGCGCTGTCCACAGCCACGGTCACCGGCATGTCCTCCACCTCGAACTCGTAGATGGCTTCCATGCCCAGATCCTCGAAGCCGACCACCCGGGCCTGCTTGATGGCCTGGGCCACCAGGTAGGCGGAACCGCCCACCGCCATCAGGTAGACGGCCTGGTTGTCGCGGATCGCCTCGATGGCCGCCTCGCCCCGCTCGGCCTTGCCGACCATGCCCTGCAGGCCGGCCTGCTCGAGCATGGTGCGGGTGAACTTGTCCATGCGCGTCGCGGTCGTCGGGCCTGCCGGGCCGACCACCTCGTCGCCGACCGGATCGACCGGACCGACGTAGTAGATGAAGCGCCCCTTGAGGTCCACCGGCAGGCTCTCGCCCTTGGCCAGCATGTCGACCATGCGCTTGTGGGCGGCGTCGCGGCCGGTCAGCAGCTTGCCGTTGAGCAGCAGGGTGTCGCCGGGCTGCCAGCTCTGCACCTCTTCCGGGGTGATATCGTCGAGGTTGACGCGCTTGACGTTGTCGCCCGCCTCGCGGGTGATCTCCGGCCAGTCCTCCAGCTTCGGCGCCGGCAGGGCCGCCGGGCCGGTGCCGTCCAGCGTGAAGTGGGCGTGACGGGTGGCCGCGCAGTTGGGGATGATCGCCACCGGCTTGTTGGCCGCGTGGGTCGGGTAGTCCTTGACCTTGATGTCGAGCACCGTGGTCAGGCCACCGAGGCCCTGGGCGCCGATGCCGCTCCGGTTGACCTTGTCGTAGAGCTCGAGGCGCAGTTCCTCGGCGCGATCGGACGCCCCGCGGGCCTGCAGGTCCTGGATGTCGATCGGGTCGAGCAGCGACTCTTTGGCGAGCTCCATGGCCTTCTCGGCGGTACCGCCGATGCCGATGCCGAGCATGCCGGGCGGGCACCAGCCGGCGCCCATCTTGGGCAGCTGCTCGAGCACCCAGTCGACCACGCTGTCGGAGGGGTTGAGCATGGCGAACTTGGACTTGGCCTCGCTGCCGCCGCCCTTGGCCGCCACGTGCACTTCCACGGTGTCACCGGGCACCAGCTTGTGGTGGATGATCGCCGGGGTGTTGTCCTTGGTGTTCTGACGCTTGCCGTCCGGGTCGGCCAGCACCGAGGCGCGCAGGATGTTGTCGGGCAGCTTGTAGGCCCGGCGCACGCCCTCGTTGACCATGTCGTCGAGGCTCATGTCGGTCTCGAAGCGCACGTTCATGCCGACGTGGACGAAGACGGTGACGATGCCGGTGTCCTGGCAGATCGGCCGGTGGCCGGTGGCACACATCCGCGAGTTGATCAGGATCTGGGCGATGGCGTCCTTGGCCGCGGGGTTCTCCTCGCGCTCGTAGGCCGCCGCCATGGCGTCGATGAAGTCCTTGGGATGGTAGTAGGAGATGTACTGCAGGGCATCGGCGACGCTCTGGATGAGGTCATCCTGGCGGATCACGGTCATGGGCAAGACGCTCCATTGGTGGGTCGACACGCCCGCTTCTCAAGGCAGATGCCGGACTCAACGCTGATCCGGCAGACGCCTGCGGCCGGAAACCGGTGGCGGGCTCGAACGGGCAGGCATTATATCGCACTTGCCTTCCTGCGGCAGCGCCACCGAGGTTAGCGAGGTAAGGAAAATGCGAGATAACGGTATACGCTTCCCCCGAGAGCCTCGTAAGGCTCAGTCCGGCTGGCAGGACGGGCAGCGATAGAGCCGCCTTGAGGCCACGCTGAGCTTCTCGATCAGCCGCTCGCAGCGATGGCACGGCAGGCCTTCACGCTCGAAGGCGGCGAAGCGCCAGCGTCTGCGGCTACGTCCCTCGCGACGGTCGGCGGCGGCCCAGTCGTCGCGGTTGGTCACCCCGCCGGTCTCGTAGGAGCGCCGCGTCAGCGCCAGCATCTGCTCGGCCAGCTGACGACGCTCATCGTCGCTCAGGTCGACCGGCCGGACCCGATGGGAGAGCGCGGCGAAGAACAGGATCTCCGAGCGCAGGTAGTTGCCGAGCCCCGCGACCAGGGACTGGTCCAGCAGCAGGCCGCCCAGGCGGCGTCCGCGCCAGCGCGGGTCCATCAGCCGCTCGACGATGGTGTCGACCGTCACCTCATGGGTCAGCAGATCGGGACCGAGTCGCGACAGGAAGGGATGCTCGTGCAGGCGCCCTTCTTCCCACAGCGACACGTCAGAGGCGCTGTAGAGGCTCGCCATGCGATCCCCGGCGGTCAGGCGAACGCGCAACGAGCGTTGGGTATCGGGCTCGCGCTCGGCGTCGTGGAGCTTCCACACGCCATAGAGCTGGTTGTGGGAATAAAGCACTCGACCGTCGTCGAAGCGGGTCAGCAGCGCCTTGCCCCAGCTGTCGACCGCCCTCACCTCGCGGCCGATCAGCGAGCCGGCCTGGTCCGCCAGCTCGGGAAACGCGAACCAGGCGTCGTCGAGGCGACGCCCGGCGATGTGATCGTGCAGCGCATCCGCCGCCCGACGGATCTCGGGTCCTTCCGGCATGTTTGCTCCTTGCTAACGCCTTCCATACACACCCGTCACGCCTAGCCGACCGCGAGCTGACGCTCCTTGAGCTCCAGCAGCCGGTCGCGCAGCCGCGCGGCCTCCTCGAATTCGAGGTTCTGGGCGGCCTCTGACATGGCGTCCTCCAGCCGGGTGATTTCCTTCGCCAGCTCGGCCGGTCCCAGATCGTTCGGATCGTAGACCGCCGAACCCTCGGCCACCTTGCGCTCGTTCTTGCGGCCCTTGCCCTTGCGCCCCGGGGCCTCGGCGGCCTCGAGGATGTCGGCCACCGAGCGATGCACCGTCTCCGGCACGATGCCGTGTTCCTCGTTGTGGGCGATCTGCTTGGCCCGGCGACGCTCGGTCTCGTCCATGGCGCGGCGCATGGAGTCGGTGATGCGGTCGGCGTAGAGCACCGCCTTGCCGTGGGCGTTGCGCGCCGCCCGGCCGATGGTCTGGATCAGCGAGCGCTCGTTGCGCAGGAAGCCTTCCTTGTCGGCGTCGAGGATGGCCACCAGCGACACCTCGGGAATGTCGAGGCCCTCGCGCAGCAGGTTGATGCCCACCAGCACGTCGAACTTGCCGAGGCGCAGGTCGCGGATGATCTCGACCCGCTCCACGGTGTCGATATCGGAGTGCAGGTAGCGCACCCGCACGTCGTGCTCGTCGAGGTACTCGGTGAGGTCCTCGGCCATGCGCTTGGTCAGGGTGGTGACCAGCACCCGCTCCTCCACCGCGGTGCGCTCGCGGATCTCCGACAGCAGGTCGTCGACCTGGGTGGAGGCCGGGCGCACCTCGAGCTCGGGGTCGAGCAGCCCGGTGGGCCGCACCACCTGCTCGACCACCTGACCGGCGTGCTCGGCCTCGTAGGGGCCGGGCGTGGCCGAGACGAAGACCGTCTGCGGGCTGATCCGCTCCCACTCCTCGAACTTCATCGGGCGGTTGTCCAGCGCCGAGGGCAGCCGGAAGCCATACTCGACCAGGGTCTCCTTGCGCGAGCGGTCGCCCTTGTACATGCCGCCCACCTGAGGAACGCTGACGTGGGACTCGTCGATGAACAGCAGCGCGTCGCCGGGCAGGTAGTCGAAGAAGGTCGGCGGCGCCTGGCCCGGCTCGCGGCCCGAGAGATAGCGCGAGTAGTTCTCGATGCCGTTGCAATAGCCGAGCTCGAGCATCATCTCGATGTCATAGAGGGTGCGCTGCTCGAGGCGCTGTGCCTCCACCAGCTTATCGTGCTGGCGCATGAAGGCCAGCCGCTCCGCGAGTTCCTCCTTGATGCGGTCGATGGCGCCCATGATGGTCTCGCGGGGCGTGACGTAGTGCGACTTCGGGTAGATCGTCATGCGCGGGACCTTGCCGCGGACCTCGCCGGTCAGCGGGTCGAACAGGCTAATGCCGTCGATCTCGTCGTCGAACAGCTCCACCCGCACCGCCTCGTCCTCGGCGTCGGCCGGGAAGATGTCGATCACGTCGCCGCGCACCCGGTAGGTGCCGCGCTTGAAGTCCAGGTCGTTGCGGGTGTACTGCAGCTCCGCCAGGCGGCGCAGGAAGGCCCGCTGGTCGATCAGCTCGCCGCGATTGAAGTGCAGGCGCATCTTCAGGTACTGATCGGGATCGCCGAGGCCGTAGATGGCCGACACCGAGACCACGATCAGGGCGTCGCGACGCTCGAGCAGCGCCTTGGTCGCCGACAGCCGCATCTGCTCGATGTGGTCGTTGATCGAGGCGTCCTTCTCGATGAAGGTGTCCGAGGACGGCACGTAGGCCTCGGGCTGGTAGTAGTCGTAGTAGGAGACGAAGTATTCCACGGCGTTGTCGGGGAAGAACGACTTGAACTCGCCGTAGAGCTGGGCCGCCAGCGTCTTGTTGGGCGCCATGACGATGGTCGGACGCTGCAGGCGCTCGACCACGTTGGCCATGGTGTAGGTCTTGCCCGAACCGGTCACGCCGAGCAGCGTCTGGTGGGCAAGCCCCGCATCGAGCCCGTTGACCAGGCCCTGGATGGCCGTGGGCTGGTCGCCGGCGGGCCGGTACTTGGACTCGAGTCGGAATGCCTTGCTCATCGGGTCTCCTGGTCTCAGTGACGGCAGGTCACATGAATCTGGGGCTCAGTCGCGCTGCCGGGTGGTGATCTCCACCGTGGCGGCGGTCATCAGGCGGTGGATCGGGCACTTGTCGCTGATTTCCTCGAGCCGCGCCCGCTGGTCGTCGTCGAGATCGCCGAGGAAAGCCATGACGACCTCCAGACGATAGACGCCGCGGCGCTCCTCGCGTTCATCGCGATTGACCGTCACCTCGACGCCTGCCAGCGGCCATTCCTTGCGCCGTGCGTACATCTGGGCGGTGATCGCCTTGCAGGCGCCCAGCGACAGGTCGAAGTAGTCGTGGGGATCCGGCGCGCTGCCCTCGCCGCCGAAGGCCTCGGGCACGTCGACGAACAGGTCCTCCGCACCCTCGAGCTCGACCCGCTGGCGGAAGACGCGATCGCGCTGACTGGTGACACGGATCGGCGGCTTCATCACGACACCTGGATGCCGAGCCCCAGCTTCTTGACGGCCTGAATCAGCGCCTCGCGACGCGCGCGGCCGTCGACCTCGGCGCCGTGGCGACCGACCTCGACACTCTCGACGCCGTCGAGCATCATCAGGGCGGTGGTGATGCGATTGACCTGATCGGCGTTCTCGACGCCCTTGAAGGTGAGGCTCTGCTGGGCCATGGGCTGGCTCTCCGGTCGGCTGGATGGGAACGGCACGAGTCTAGCATGCCGCCTCGGGGCCCGGCAGCGGTTGCATTGACGCCCCGACGCCCTCATCTCGGGGGAGCAAAGGCCTAAGGAAAGAGACGAGGAAGATCCCACATGAATGATTGGCTCGACCGCCTCGGCGGCCGCCGGAAAGACGACACGCGCCTCGTCTTCGAGACGCCGGACCAGGCACATCTCGCCATGGACGCCACCGTGATGACGCCGCTGGTCCATCTGGGCATCCTCGATGTCAGCGGCGCCGACGCCGAAGGTTTCCTGCAGGGCCAGACCAGCGCCCAGGTATCGCTGGCCGACGGCGCCTTCGCGCCGCTGACCAGCTTCTGCACGCCCAAGGGCCGGATGCTGGCCAACGCCCAGCTGTGGCGCGTGGCCGAGGGCCACTACCGGCTGCTGATGCATCGCAGCCTGGTGCAGGGCCTGCACGACCATCTCAGGAAGTTCGCGCCCTTCTACAAGGCCGAGCTCACGGTCCGCGACGACCTGGCGCTGATCGGACTGATCGGGCGCGAGGCGCCGGCAGTGGCCGAGGCGCGCCTGGACGTGCGGCCACCCACGGCCTGGCATCAGGCCAACGGCGACGACCTTCAGCTGCTCGCCCATCCCGGGCCGCGCCCTCGCCTGCTGGCCTGTCTGCCCGCCGAGCGCGCCGAAGCCATCTGGCAGTCGCTGGCAGATCAGACCACCCCAGTCGACAACGCCGTCTGGCGCCTGCACGACATCCAGGCCGGGATGGCCTGGCTGAACGCCGACCAGGCCGACGCCCATCTGCCGCAGATGCTCAACTGGGAGGCGCTCGGCGGCATCAGCTTCAAGAAGGGCTGCTATACCGGCCAGGAAGTCGTGGCCCGGGCGCACTTCCGCGGTCAGGTGAAGAAGCGCCTGGTGCGCGGCCAGCTCGAGGGCGAGCGACTGCCCGCCGAGGGCAGCGCGGTGGTGGATGCCAACGGCAAGAGCCTCGGTGAGGTGCTGTGCGCCGAGCTCGACGCCTACGGCCAGCCGGAGGTGCTCGCGGTGATGAGCACCAAGGAAGCCCCCGAACCGCTCAGCGTCGACGGCCAGCAGTTCAAGCGCCTGCAGCTGCCCTACCCGCTCGAGCGCCTTGACCCGGAGACGCTAGCCACCAAGGCCTAAATCCGTTTTTCGACAACCAAGCTTGTTGCACACTCGCGCTACTTACCATTCAGAAAATGGAGGCTCTGCCTTCTTCAGCCAAACTCCGACCTCAATACGCCACATCTGCAGCGGACAGACATCCGCTGCTTGGACCAGCTTATTAAGACTGTAGCTCTCCCCCTCCCGGCCGGGAGCCACTCCTGTTTAGATAAGCAACGGCCAGCTAGAAACGAATCTCCGGCACCTCGGCCTCCGGTGCAGCAGATTCAGGAGGTGGTGCATCCAGACGCAGTGCCACCAGTGTCAGACCATGGGCCTCGCTGATGCGACCCTCGAGAGTCAGTAGCGATTGACCGGCCGAGACACTTCGCCCGAATACCTCTGGCGGCGCCGCCAGTGGGTCGCCCCAGGCCAAAATCAGCGTCTCAGTCTCAGCGTCTTTCACACGATCGCCTGGTGAGCCGAATCGTGAGACCAGCAGTTCCTCCAGTGCTGCTGTTTGCTCTCCTTCCACAACATTACGCACATAGACATGACGAACCAGGCCGTCTTCGTTGAACTCAGCCTTAGCGCACGCGGCCCCGACCTCTTCGGCCAGCCGGGGGTCTGTGATGCCGTGGTAGAGACAGTTTCCCTCCTCAGCGGCGATAGTTTGCTCGTCCGGCCAGGAGATCGCCTCGGAAGAGAAGCGTTCGGTCAAGGCCTGCCGGGCCTGCTCGGCCTCCATGCCCAGGCTTACCCCCACCAGGGCAAGAGATTCACGCTCAGGAGAAGCGTCTAGATCAACGGCCGACACCTCTGTCGGCGCAGCGCCGGGGGGTAGGGCCTGCGCTTCGGCTTCAACGACCTCGGTGCCGTCTTCGCCCGGCAACTCGCCGGCCTGGAAGAGCACACTGTCATCCTTGCGGTCCAGCACCCGCATGGCATGCACGGTCGCCGGCATGGCAGTACTCTCCGATGCCTGTTCGGCACCCGGCGCCGGCGGCGTTCCAAGGCTCGCCAGCACCTCGATCGTGACCTGCCGCTCACGGCCATCCTTGCGCCCATTGAAGCGCTCGAGGAACGTCTCGGCCGTTTTCGACTCCATCGGCAGCCCTGCCTCGATTAAGGGCTCCATGCCATCGAGTGCCAGGCTAAAGGCCTGCGGCACTTCGGAGTCGTCACCGGGTCGGCAGTAACGGTTCAACTGGTAGCTGTGCACCTGGCGATAGAAGCTGATATCGCCACGCCTCGAGGTAAAGGGGAAACGCTCGGCGTCCATGTCATACTGGCCAAGCACTTCGTTGGGGAACGCCACCCGCACGTACCGGCGGCCCGTCATCTCCACTGCCTCCGCGAGTTGAGTGCGGAACTCCTGCTGCAGCCGAGCCATGGTAATGGGATTGCCCTCGGCGTCGCGCACGCGATTGCACGCCTCCACGCGCATGTAGGCGTCGACATAGTCGCTGCGCTCGGCCAGGGCGGGACGACCGCGCACCAGATGCAGAAACAGCGCCCGGTAGTCAAGCTCGGCGTAGTCCTCCCAGAGTGAGGACGCAGGCCGGGCCGCGTTGACCTGCTCGAGGGTGACCTCCTTGAGCAGCTCTCCGCTCACGGCGTCGAAGACGCGGCCGCGCAGTAGCTCCATGCGGGCGCCCTGAATCTTGCCGTAGGCGCGCTCGAACCCCACGAGGCGCAGCTCGAGCTGGATCGAGACCTGACGTTCAGGGTTGGCCTTGACCAGCTGTTCTGCCGGGCCGGCCGCCTTCGGCACCGCGGCCAGCAGCCCTTCATCGCGGATCTCGACACTGTTGAACCGGGGCAGATCGGGACCATCTCTGGTAACGCAATCGGGAATGCGCGCCCGATCAGTAACGCTGAAGCGAAACCGCTCCGTTGCATCATCGGGGCGGCCGCTGGAAAGGCGTATGCGCAAGCCGAACGCGCCGCGCTCGGTGTCGTATTCCTGCAGCTCGCCCTCGCTGGTAGCGTGGAAGCGATTATGGACAGAAGCCTCCGCCAGTTTGCTCGCGGCGCGCTGCGGCGCCGCCTCCAGCAGGCGCTGGCGCTCGAATTCGGCGTTGGCCTTGCCACGCAGGTTGGCCTCAGGAATGCAGCCCCGTTCACCGTCCCAGTAGGCGTATCGCGCCGCGGTGCGTGGGTCATCGAGCAGCGCCGGTGACTCATGCAGGGCCGAGACCAGCAGAGCGCTACCCGTCAGATCGGCCCCCTGTAGGCTGTCGGCAACCACGGGCGCGTCGTCGCCGGCGGACTGCGGTTCGGGCAGGGTCAGGGCGTCGGCCCCCAGCACGGCCAGCTGGCGGGAATACTGGGGATTGCCTGGCGTTCTCACCTCGGCCTTCAGCGGGCGCAGCTGCACCAGGCTATGGCCCTGGGTCGCGCGGGTCACCCCTTCGACGCGGCCGGTGACGATCACCGAAATGTTCGGAAAGTCCGAGGCGTAGAGCTCCTCGGCGGCACCTGACGGCATGGCGAGCCGGCCGCCCAGCAGCGCGGCCACGCCGGCCGCTTCGAGCGCCTGCTCGCCGGCCGGCAGGGTAACTCGGAACGCGGAGGGAAACGCCTTCTGGTCGTGCAGCCGCAAGCCTTCCTGGCGCGCCACGCTCTGGCAGAAATCCCCCGGCCGAATCTGGCCCTCGATGGAGCCGTGCGGCAGGATGGGAAAGCTCTGGCGCTCGAAGTCATAGTCCGCCAGCCGCAGGCGAGCCGTGAAGGCGATCCGCGCGCCCGGCATGGCCTCTCCTCCGCCAAGCTCGGCGCGCATGGCCGCTAGGCGCCGGCGCGCGGCGTCCTTGACCTCACGCAGCTCGAAGGGGTTCAGGTTGCCTCGCCAGCCCTGCGCGCGGCACTCGTAGCCGGCGAAATAGGGCAGAAAGGCCGGATCGTCAACGGCCTCGGGATGTGCGCGAATATAGTGCCGCAGCAGGGCCGGGTAGGCCTCCTCGCCGTTGAGCGGCGCGCTCTCGACGCCGGCTATCGTGGCCGCCGAGCCGCCCTGCACCGCGCTGCCCCCCGCGGTGGCACCCCGCATATGCGCCAGCGCGATCGCCGGCTGGCCCGTCTGCGGGAGGCCGTTGGCGGCCTGATAGGCGCGGATCGCCCGGGTAGTTCTCCGGCCCATCAGCCCATCGACCGGGCCGGGCCGGTAGCCGAGCTGGCTCAAGCGACGCTGGAGCTCGGCTATCTGCGCACGACTTAATGGCTCGGTGAGCGCAAGCGGTTGAGCCGCCTGCTGAGCGACCGTATCGGACGTCGCGCTTGCCCGCAGTCTACCGTTAGCAAGATGCGTCCAGCGTCCTACAATCTGGCCATTGGCTACCCCCGTGAGCTGCAGCTGCTGGAGGTTGGGGCACTCGAGGCCTAGGATCTGGCGAACGCCACCGGCTAGGCGCTGTAGTTGTCGGGTATCCTCGGTCAGCGCCTCTGCTCGAGTAGCCTGTACACGCACCGCCACCGTCTGGCCGCACCAGTCAGGCTCGCTGACGACGGCCCTTAGCTCGCCCATGCGGGCGACGCTGCGCTCGGCAGCCCGGGCATCGGACGGCGCAAGGCCGAGCAGCGCCAGCACGACCGCAGCGAAGGGAAACAGGGTGACCCCCATCATCATGACACCTCCACTGCGAGCTCAGGCTTCCTCGATCACATAGCCATCCGGTCCCTCGCAGATCCGGATGCGATCTTCGGCCACGGAACCGTCCGGCTCGGTGACCCGGGTAGTGTTGACGCTACAGGTACGCTCCGCCTGCACCAGCATGACCTCCCCCTCTCCGCCGGTAACCGGGGGACTCTGCGGCTGCTGAGGCGCAGGCGTCAGCAGCCGGGTGGCCACGAAACCATCTGCAGCCCCCTCCTCGGCGATCAGATACCAATCGCGGTCCTCCACCTTGCCCACCACATGTACGCTCTGACCGGCGGCAAGCGAGCCGACGCTGCGGTACTCGGTGCTCGGGCCACCGCGTACGTTACTGCTGGCGGTGGCACGATAACTGGAGCCGATCAGGTCGATGGGCGGCATCTCATCGACGCGATCGCGCTTGACGCTGACCGGTACCTCGCGGCGCTGGGTGGAACGCTGAGTGACCTCGGTCTGACCTCTGGCACCGGTTTCGGGGTCTTCCCAGGATTGGGGCTGCCCGGTCTCTAAGGCTCGCTGGTTGGCATCCACCATCTCCTGCTGGCCAGAGCGACTCAGGTGTCGGGCAATCTCGCGCCCGATCAAGGCCCCCGCAATGGTACCGACCCCTGTGGCTACAAGGCGACCGCTTCCACCTCCGACCTGCGAGCCCACAAGCGCCCCGGCACTTCCTCCAATCAGGGTGCCGAGCGTGTCGGGGTTCATCTCGCCCATCGTCTCGCAGCCAGACAGTGCAGTCAGACTGAAGCCGGCAACCAAAGCCCAGGATGCCCGTTTGACGCGGGTGCGGAGCGGGGGAGGATGAGAGATGGTCATGTCGGCTCCTTGCTCTGGAATTATTATGAAATGTACTTAATCAAGGTAAGCTTCACGCAAGAACCGTCAACATGAGCGTTATGACCTCGCCATGACCAGCATGTTGATGCAGAGCGAGTGATGAAAGTGGTAGTTCTGATGGCAGGAGGAGAGGCGTTGCTGACTGGCTGTCACCACCAGGTTCTGCAGGCCATAGCGGTCGAATGCTCAGCAGTGGCTGAGCAGGAGTAATCTCAGGCGGTATTGCCCAAGCCCCCTACGTAAGCTAATTCCGGGGGGCGGAGATTCGACTGTGTTTTGGTGATCATTGTATTGACATGCTCCGGCCTCCTACCTATCTCGCTCGTAACCGGCCGCTGAACACACCTTCCGCTGAGGCCTGGAGCCG
>NZ_PYUQ02000023.1:0-1153 GCF_003030865.2 Halomonas sp. SL1
TAACAATCGATCAGATAATTCATGTGGGCGCTTGTCGGGATGTCGGTGACCAGTCACTAGATATCAAGACAAGCGACTCGTCAAAGAGACGTTTGAATCTTGAACCAGGTTTGGTTCCACCTTAGGAACTATCAAGCTTTTAACTGAAGAGTTTGATCATGGCTCAGATTGAACGCTGGCGGCAGGCCTAACACATGCAAGTCGAGCGGAAACGATCCTAGCTTGCTAGGAGGCGTCGAGCGGCGGACGGGTGAGTAATGCATAGGAATCTGCCCGGTAGTGGGGGATAACTTGAGGAAACTCAAGCTAATACCGCATACGCCCCAAGGGGGAAAGCAGGGGATCTTCGGACCTTGCGCTATCGGATGAGCCTATGTCGGATTAGCTAGTTGGTGAGGTAATGGCTCACCAAGGCCGCGATCCGTAGCTGGTCTGAGAGGATGATCAGCCACATCGGGACTGAGACACGGCCCGAACTCCTACGGGAGGCAGCAGTGGGGAATATTGGACAATGGGCGAAAGCCTGATCCAGCCATGCCGCGTGTGTGAAGAAGGCCTTCGGGTTGTAAAGCACTTTCAGCGAGGAAGAACGCTTGTGGGTTAATACCCTGCAAGAAGGACATCACTCGCAGAAGAAGCACCGGCTAACTCCGTGCCAGCAGCCGCGGTAATACGGAGGGTGCAAGCGTTAATCGGAATTACTGGGCGTAAAGCGCGCGTAGGCGGCTTGATAAGCCGGTTGTGAAAGCCCCGGGCTCAACCTGGGAACGGCATCCGGAACTGTCAGGCTAGAGTGCAGGAGAGGAAGGTAGAATTCCCGGTGTAGCGGTGAAATGCGTAGAGATCGGGAGGAATACCAGTGGCGAAGGCGGCCTTCTGGACTGACACTGACGCTGAGGTGCGAAAGCGTGGGTAGCAAACAGGATTAGATACCCTGGTAGTCCACGCCGTAAACGATGTCGACTAGCCGTTGGGGTCCTCGAGACCTTTGTGGCGCAGTTAACGCGATAAGTCGACCGCCTGGGGAGTACGGCCGCAAGGTTAAAACTCAAATGAATTGACGGGGGCCCGCACAAGCGGTGGAGCATGTGGTTTAATTCGATGCAACGCGAAGAACCTTACCTACTCTTGACATCGAGCGAACCATCCAGAG
>NZ_PYUQ02000023.1:1308-5207 GCF_003030865.2 Halomonas sp. SL1
GAGCTAATCTCATAAAGCCGGTCTCAGTCCGGATCGGAGTCTGCAACTCGACTCCGTGAAGTCGGAATCGCTAGTAATCGTGCATCAGAATGGCACGGTGAATACGTTCCCGGGCCTTGTACACACCGCCCGTCACACCATGGGAGTGGACTGCACCAGAAGTGGTTAGCCTAACTTCGGAGGGCGATCACCACGGTGTGGTTCATGACTGGGGTGAAGTCGTAACAAGGTAGCCGTAGGGGAACCTGCGGCTGGATCACCTCCTTAATCGACGACGTCACCGCCACCCGGCAAGTGTCCACAATGAATTATCTGATCGGCCAGAGCAAAAGACTGTTTGGGTCTGTAGCTCAGTTGGTTAGAGCGCACCCCTGATAAGGGTGAGGTCGGCAGTTCAAGTCTGCCCAGACCCACCAAAATTTGTGTAATACGTCGTTGCTTTTACTCTCGTGTAGCAGGCTACACGTCGACCAAAAGCGCCTCGTCTTACTCAAATTTCCATCGATCTTGATGGTGTCAGAGGGGCCTTAGCTCAGCTGGGAGAGCGCCTGCCTTGCACGCAGGAGGTCAGCGGTTCGATCCCGCTAGGCTCCACCACGCTCCACAGGGTCCTGCAGTCGGTTTTATGTGAATCCGCAGTCACAAGCGATCATTGCAAAAGGCAATGACACGTTTGTGACTGTCGATTGACAGTCGCTCTTTAACAATGTGAATCATGCTGACAAAGTCCCTCTCCTACCCGGGAGAGGGCATGAGATACGTCTCAAGCGTATCCGGCAATTGTCGTGGTTGTCATCGCGGATCAGACCCCTTGGGGTTATATGGTCAAGCGATGAAGCGCACACGGTGGATGCCTTGGCAGTCAGAGGCGATGAAAGACGTGGAAGCCTGCGATAAGGTTCGGCGAGGTGGCAAACAACCTGCGACCCGGACATTTCTGAATGGGGAAACCCACCTATCGTCAGATAGGTATCGTGCACTGAATACATAGGTGCACGAGGCGAACCGGGGGAACTGAAACATCTAAGTACCCCGAGGAAAAGAAATCAACCGAGATTCCCCCAGTAGCGGCGAGCGAACGGGGACCAGCCCTTAAGCGGGTGAAAGGTTAGGCGAATGAGTTGGGAAACTCAGCGATACAGGGTGATAGCCCCGTAGTCGAAAGCCTGATCCCGTGAAATCGAGTAGGTCGGGGCACGTGAAACCCTGATTGAAGACGGGGGGACCATCCTCCAAGGCTAAATACTCCTGACTGACCGATAGTGAACCAGTACCGTGAGGGAAAGGCGAAAAGAACCCCGGAGAGGGGAGTGAAATAGACCCTGAAACCGTGTGCGTACAAGCAGTGGGAGCGGGCTCGTCCCGTGACCGCGTACCTTTTGTATAATGGGTCAGCGACTTATATTCAGTGGCGAGCTTAACCGTATAGGGGAGGCGTAGGGAAACCGAGTCTTAACTGGGCGACCAGTCGCTGGATATAGACCCGAAACCGGGCGATCTATCCATGAGCAGGTTGAAGGTTGAGTAACATCAACTGGAGGACCGAACCAGGATCTGTTGAAAAAGATTTGGATGACTTGTGGATCGGAGTGAAAGGCTAATCAAGCCCGGAGATAGCTGGTTCTCCTCGAAAGCTATTTAGGTAGCGCCTCACGTATCACCGCCGGGGGTAGAGCACTGTTTCGGCTAGGGGGTCATCCCGACTTACCAACCCGAGGCAAACTCCGAATACCGGTGAGTGCAGCGTGGGAGACACACAGCGGGTGCTAACGTCCGTTGTGAAAAGGGAAACAACCCAGACCGTCAGCTAAGGTCCCCAAATCCTGGTTAAGTGGGAAACGATGTGGGAAGGCTCAGACAGCTAGGAGGTTGGCTTAGAAGCAGCCATCCTTTAAAGAAAGCGTAATAGCTCACTAGTCGAGTCGGCCTGCGCGGAAGATGTAACGGGGCTCAAACCAGGTACCGAAGCTACGGGTGCATCGAATGATGCGCGGTAGAGGAGCGTCGTGTACGCCGACGAAGGTGAGTCGAGAGGCTTGCTGGAGGTATCACGAGTGCGAATGCTGACATGAGTAACGATAAGGGGGGTGAAAAACCTCCCCGCCGGAAGACCAAGGGTTTCTGTTCGACGCTAATCGGAGCAGAGTGAGTCGGCCCCTAAGGCGAGGCCGAAAGGCGTAGTCGATGGGAAACGGGTCAATATTCCCGTACTTCACTGTATTGCGATGGGGGGACGGAGAAGGCTAGGTGAGCCAGGCGTTGGTTGTCCTGGTGAAAGTCAGTAGGCTGGGGAATTAGGCAAATCCGGTTCCCCAAGGCCGAGAGACGAGACGAACAGACCACGGTCTGGAAGTCATCGATGCCACGCTCCCAGGAAAAGCCTCTAAGCTTCAGATACAGTGGAACCGTACCCCAAACCGACACAGGTGGTCAGGTAGAGAATACCAAGGCGCTTGAGAGAACTCGGGTGAAGGAACTAGGCAAAATGGTGCCGTAACTTCGGGAGAAGGCACGCCGGTATTAGGTGAAGCCCCTTGCGGGTGGAGCTGACGCCGGTCGAAGATACCAGGTGGCTGCAACTGTTTATTAAAAACACAGTACTCTGCAAACGCGTAAGCGGACGTATAGGGTATGACGCCTGCCCGGTGCCGGAAGGTTAATTGATGGTGTTAGCGTAAGCGAAGCTCCTGATCGAAGCCCCGGTAAACGGCGGCCGTAACTATAACGGTCCTAAGGTAGCGAAATTCCTTGTCGGGTAAGTTCCGACCTGCACGAATGGCGTAATGATGGCCACGCTGTCTCCACCCGAGACTCAGTGAAATTGAAATCGCAGTGAAGATGCTGTGTACCCGCGGCTAGACGGAAAGACCCCGTGAACCTTTACTACAGCTTCACACTGGACGCTGATGTTGCTTGTGTAGGATAGCTGGGAGGCTTGGAAACCCGGTCGCCAGATCGAGTGGAGCCAACCTTGAAATACCAGCCTGGCATCATTGGCGTTCTAACTCCGGTCCGTTATCCGGATCGAGGACCGTGTGTGGTGGGTAGTTTGACTGGGGCGGTCTCCTCCCAAAGCGTAACGGAGGAGCACGAAGGTACCCTCAGCACGGTTGGAAATCGTGCAATGAGTGCAAGAGCATAAGGGTGCTTAACTGCGAGACAGACACGTCGAGCAGGTACGAAAGTAGGTTCTAGTGATCCGGTGGTTCTGTATGGAAGGGCCATCGCTCAACGGATAAAAGGTACTCCGGGGATAACAGGCTGATACCGCCCAAGAGTTCACATCGACGGCGGTGTTTGGCACCTCGATGTCGGCTCATCACATCCTGGGGCTGAAGTCGGTCCCAAGGGTATGGCTGTTCGCCATTTAAAGTGGTACGCGAGCTGGGTTTAGAACGTCGTGAGACAGTTCGGTCCCTATCTGCCGTGGGCGTTGGAGATTTGAGAAGTGCTGCTCCTAGTACGAGAGGACCGGAGTGGACGACCCTCTGGTGTTCCGGTTGTCACGCCAGTGGCATCGCCGGGTAGCTATGGTCGGACGGGATAACCGCTGAAAGCATCTAAGCGGGAAGCCTCCTTCAAGATGAGATCTCCCCGAGGCCTCGAGCCTCCTGAAGGGCCCAGCGAGACGAGCTGGTTGATAGGTCGGGTGTGGAAGCGCTGCAAGGCGTTGAGCTAACCGATACTAATGGCCCGTGAGGCTTGACCATATAACACCCAAGTGGTCTGTGATCGACAACAGACGACGGCGGATACGCGAGAGACATATCTCGTCAGCATGATTCGCATTGCCTTTTTCGCCTGACGACCATAGCGTGCGGGAACCACCTGATCCCATGCCGAACTCAGCAGTGAAACCGCTCAGCGCCGATGGTAGTGTGGGAGTTCCCATGCGAGAG
>NZ_PYUQ02000024.1:0-77726 GCF_003030865.2 Halomonas sp. SL1
TAGACCGTTGTTTACGTGCCGACTTTTCAGACAGAACCTAGGCCACGCTGCATGTGTTTTCGCGTCGCTGTTGCTATCTCGGATAGACGACCCTTTCCAAGCTCTGACCGCAGCACCGGAACGGGTCTTTCGGTGCTGCCATCCCCATGGAGGCCGACGGATTGAGCCGCAGGGGGCGACGTGGAGGGCGAGCTCCCGTCCTGCCTTTGTCACCCGGCACTGGAAGGCCGCGGCGACTCGAGGCAACGGCGGGGTGGGCGCTAAGCGTGGGAGCGACTATTCCTCGGGATGCAGGTCCTGCACCTTGCGCAGCAGCTGCATCAGCGTCTTGTAGTTGTCGGGGCCCAGCTCCTGCTGGATGCGCTTGTACTGACGCACCATCTCGTCACTCATCTCGTCGAACAGGGCTTCGCCCTGGTCGGTGAGCGTGACGCACAGCCGGCGCTGGTCGGTTTCCGGCTTCCAGCGTCGGACCAGGCCGTTTCTTTCCAGGCGTACCAGCACCCCGGTCAGGCTCGGGCGCAGGATGCAGGCCAGATCGGCCAGTTCACGGCTCTCCAGGGTGCTCTCCGGCGATTGCTTGAGCATGCGGATGACGCGCCACTGCTGCTCGGTCAGGCCGTAGTGGTTGAGCAGGGGGCGAAAGAACCCCATGGCGGATTCCCGGGCCTGGAGCAGGGCGAGGGTCAGCGAGGGAGCGGGTCTGGGCATGGGTGTTGCGGAATCCTTGCGATGAGAGCGGAGCCGGCGATCGCGCCGGCTCCGATGAGCCAAGGGGGTCAGTGGATACCCAGGCACATGTACTTCACTTCGAGATAGTCCTCGATGCCGTAGTGGGAGCCCTCGCGGCCGAGGCCTGACTCCTTGATCCCCCCGAAGGGCGCGACTTCCGTCGAGATGATGCCCTCGTTGATGCCGACCATACCATATTCGAGGGCCTCGCCGACGCGCCAGGCGCGGCCGAGGTTCTGGGTATAGACGTAGGAGGCCAGCCCGAACGGGGTGTCGTTGGCCAGGCGGACGGCCTCTTCCTCGGTGGAGAAGCGGAAGACCGGCGCCAGCGGGCCGAAGGTTTCCTCGTCGGCGACCAGCATCTCGGGGGTGACCTCGCCCAGCACGGTGGGCTCGAAGAAGCCGCCGCCCAGGGCGTGCGAGTCGCCACCGCACAGCAGGCGGGCGCCCTTGTTCATGGCGTCGTCGATGTGCTGACGCACCTTGTCGACCGCCTTGGCGTTGATCAGCGGCCCCTGCTGGGCCGACTCGTCCTCGGCAGCGGCGACCTTGAGGCGCTTCACGGCCGAGACCAGACGCTCGCAGAAGGCCTCGTAGACGCCGTCCTGGACCAGGAGACGGTTGGTGCAGACGCAGGTCTGGCCGCTGTTGCGGAACTTGGAGGCCAGCGCTCCCTCGACGGCGGCGTCGAGATCGGCGTCGTCGAAGACGACGAAGGGCGCGTTGCCGCCGAGCTCCATGCTCAGCTTCTTGATGTCGCCGGCGCACTCGGCCATGAGCCGCTTGCCGATATCGGTCGAGCCGGTGAACGACAGCTTGCGCACGGTGGTGTTACCGGTCAGCTCGCCGCCGATCTCGCTGGCGCGGCCGGTGACCACGTTGAACACGCCGGCGGGCAGGCCGGCGCGCTCGCCCAGTTCGGCCAGCGCCAGTGCCGACAGCGGGGTCTCGGAGGCGGGCTTGAGCACCATGGTGCAGCCGGCGGCCAGTGCCGGGCCCGCCTTGCGGGTGATCATGGCGACCGGGAAGTTCCACGGGGTGATGGCCGCGACCACGCCGATGGGCTGCTTGATCACCACCAGCCGGCGGCCGGCCTTGTCGTGGGGGATCACGTCGCCGTAGACCCGCTTGGCCTCCTCGGCGTACCACTCGATGAAGCTGGCACCGTAGGCGATCTCGCCGCGGCTCTCGGTGAGGGGCTTGCCCTGTTCCCAGCTGAGCAGGCGGGCGAGGTCCTCCTGATGCTCCATGATCAGCTCGAACCAGCGGCGCAGCACGGCCGCGCGCGCCTTGGCGGTCTGGTCGCGCCAGGCCGGCAGGGCGGCGTTGGCCGCGTCGATGGCCTGGCGGGTCTCGGTGGCGCCCAGCCGGGCGACCTCGGTGATGGTGGCGCCATCGGCGGGATTGGTCACCGCGAAGCGCTCGCCGTTCTCGGCGTCGACCCAGCGGCCGTCGACGTAGGCCTGGTGACGCAGCAGAGAGGAATCGTTGAGTTGCACGGTCGGGGTTCCTTCAGTAAACGCTATCGCGAGAGGGGGTGTCGGGCGCCGCAGTGTCCTTGAAGGCGCCGGCGAGCTCCTTGAGCGCGCCCATGAGCAGGCTGGTATCCACGCCCACGGCGACGAACAGGCAGCCCAGATCCAGGTAGCGCTGCGCGAGCTCGCGGTTGGCGGAGAGGATGCCGGCGGCCTTGCCGGCCCGCTGGATGCGGGCGATGCCGTCCTCGATGGCGGCCTGTACGTCCGGGTGGCCCGGGTTGCCGCGATGGCCGAGAGAGGCGCTCAGGTCGGCCGGGCCGATGAACACGCCGTCGACGCCGTCCACGGCGGCGATCTCATCCAGGTTCTCGAGCCCCTCGCGGCTCTCGATCTGCACCAGCAGGCACATCTGTTCGTCGGCCTGGTCCAGGTAGCCGGGGATGCTGTTCCAGCGCGAGGCCCGGGCCAGGGCGCTGCCCACGCCGCGCACGCCCTCGGGCGGATAGCGCATGGCGCGCACCAGCTCCCGGGCCTGGTCGGCGCTGTCGACCATCGGCACCAGCAGGGTCTGGACGCCGAGATCGAGGTACTGCTTGATCAGGGCGGTGTCGCCCACCGGCGGGCGCACGATGGGCTGGACCGGGTAGGCGGCCACGGCCTGGAGCTGGGCGAGCAGGCTGTTCAGGTCGTTGGGGGCGTGCTCGCCGTCGAGCAGCAGCCAGTCGAAGCCGGCGTTGGCGGCCAGCTCGGCGCAGTAGCCGTTGGCCAGGCCAAGCCACAGGCCGATCTGGGGATGCTGTTCGGCGATCGCCTGCTTGAAGCGATTGGCGGGAATCTGCATCACGAACTCCTGGTGGCGCCTGACGGGCCTAGAGACCATCAGGCGCGGTGTCGAGGGGTGAGAGGGTTACCGGGGCAGCGGGAAGATGGCGTTGATCTGGCCGGTACCGGAGCTGCCGAACGGTTCGGTGAGCACTTCCACCGGCTGGTCGTAGTCCTCGCCGCCGAGCAGGCCGAGCAGCATGGCGGTGTCGTGCATGCCGCCCTCGCCGTAACAGTGCTGGGCGTATTCCGGCAGCATGGCGCAGAACTCCTTGAAGCGCCCCTGCTTCCACAGCTCGACGACATGCATGTCGACCTGGCGGTCGAACTCGCGCGTCCAGTTGTGGAGGTTATCGCTGGCATCGCGATCGTCGGAGAAGCGATGCGACAGCGAGCCGGAGGCCAGCACCAGCACCTTGCGGTCGCTCTTCTCGATGGCGCGGCGCACAGCGGCGCCGAAGGTGAAGCTGTCTTCCAGGCGGTGCCAGGCGTTCCAGGCCGCCACGGAGACCACCTTGAAGCGCTGGTCCTCGGGCACGTCCATGTGCATGTAGCGCATCGGGACCAGGGTGCCGTACTCCAGCTCGAGGCTGGGGATGTTGTGCGACAGGGTGCGCACGTCGGCGGCGTTGGCCTCGGCGGCGATCGCCTCGCCCAGCGCCGGGCAGCCCGGATACTGGTATTCCATGTCCTTGATGAAATGCGGCAGCTCGTTGCTGGTGTAGATGCCCTCGAAGCTTTCGCCGGCGTTGACATGGAACCCGCTGTTGACCAGCCAGTGGACGTCGAACACGACGGCGGTATCCGCCCCCAGCTCGCGGGCGCGGCGGCCGATCTCCTTGTGCCCGTCGATGGCGGCCTGACGGCAGCCCTGGTGCTTCCCGGGCAGCTCCGAGAGATACATCGACGGCACGTGTGTGATTTTTGCTGCCAGAACGACTTCACCCATGGTGTGTCTCCAAGGTTGTGGCTTGAGCGGCCGCGGTCACGCGAAGTGCAGGCGCACCGATCCGAAGGGGCCGTAGTCGGCATGAATGTCCGTGCCCGGGGGGCACTCGATGGGGCCGATGAAGGAGCCCGACAGCACCACCTGGCCGGCCTCGATCCGCTGGCCATAGGTGGCCATGCGCCGGGCCAGCCAGATCAGACCGGTGACCGGGTCGTCCAGCACGCCGGCGCCCAGGCCGGTCGCCGCCACCGCCTCGTTCTGCTTGACGATGGTGCCGACCCAGCGCAGGTCGAAGGCATCGGGGGCGTGGCGCTCCTGGCCCATGACGATGCCGGCGTTGGCGGCGTTGTCCGATACCGTGTCGAAGATGGCGCGGGGCCGGCCGGTGTCGGGATCCTTGCGCAGGACCCGGGTATCGAGGATCTCGATCGCCGGCGCCACGTAGTCGGTGGCGGCGAGCACGTCCTCGCGGGTGACCTCGCCTTCCAGCGGCGCCTTCATGACGAAGGCGATCTCGGCCTCGATGCGCGGCTGGATGAAGCGCGTCTCGGGGATGGTGGCGCCGTCGTCGAAACGCATGTCGTCGTAGAGCACCCCGCTGTCGGGGGTGTCGATGCCGAGCGCATCCTGCATCACCTTGGAGGTCAGGCCGATCTTCCAGCCGATGATCTCCCGCCCCTGGGCGAGCTTCTGCTCCATCTGGGCGGCCTGGATGGCATAGGCGTCATCCAGGGTCATGCCCGGGTGGGCGAGCGACAGCAGGCCGATCTGTTCGCGCGTCGCCTCGGCGGCGAGCAGCGCCTCGGCGGCCGAGGCGACCTGATCGGGCGTCAGGGTCATCATTCGTCCTCCACGCCGTTGACCAGCTTGCCGATGCCTTCGGCCTCGACCTCGACCATGTCGCCGGGCTTCAGCCAGATCGGCGGCTCGAAACGGGCGCCGGCGCCGGTGGGCGTGCCGCAGACGATGACGTCACCCGGCACCAGGGTGGTGAAGGTGGAGACGTAGCTGACGATGTAGCGGAAGTCGAACATCATCCGCGAGGTGCGGTCCTGCTGGCGCACTTCGCCGTTGACCCGGGTGGTCAGTTCGATGTCGTCCAGCTGGTCGGCCGAGCGGAAGGGCACCAGCCACGGACCGATGGCGCCGGTGGCATCGAAGTTCTTGCCCTGGGTGACGTTGAACTTGGCATGACGCACCCAGTCGCGAATCGTGCCTTCGTTGCACAGCGTCAGGGCGGCGATGTGCTCGTAGGCCTTCTCGCGGGCGATGCGGCGGCCGCCCTTGCCGATCACGATGGTCACCTCGCCTTCATAGTCGAGCTGTTCGCTCTCGGGCGGGCGCACGATGTTCTCGTTGTGGCCGACGAAGCTGCGCGGGAAACGGATGAACAGCGACGGCTTGCTCGGGGCGGCCTGGCCGTCCTTGTATTCCTCGTTGCGCGAGGGGAAGTTGACGCCGACGCAGAGCAGCTTCTCCGGGTTGGCGATCGGGATCAGGAAGGTCACGTCCTCCTCGCGATAGGAGGGGGCGCGGCCTTCGGCGGCGTGGAGCAGTTCGTCCAGGGCGCCGGCCTCGATGACGTCCTTGAGGCCCGGGAAGCGCTGGCCGAATTCCGGCGTCAGGTCGATGATGCCGTCATCGGTGACCACGCCGTAGCGGTCGGCGCCGTTGGCGTGGAAGGCCGCGAGACGGGCGGGGATGGAGCGGGTCATGAGCATTCTCCTGGCGATCCGTCGAAGCCGGAGTCGCCGCTGTCAGTATTGCCGAGATCGCTGCCTTCGGGCAGCGGCCTGTCGGATCGGGGCGCTGTGCCCCGGGCGTCTGCCCGGGGCTCGCGGGGCATCAGCCGAGCTTCGGCACCTGGTGGACCTGGCGCGGGAAGGCGACGTTGACGGTTTCCATGTAGAAGTCGAAGGACCAGTCACCGCCGTCGCGGCCGATACCGGAGGCCTTGACGCCGCCGAACGGGGCCGGCAGGTGGCGGACGTTCTCCGAGTTCACCCACATCATTCCGGCTTCCAGCTCGTCGGTCATGCGCATGGCCCGGTTCAGGTCGTTGGTCCACAGGTAGGCGGACAGGCCGTACTGGGTGTCGTTGGCCAGGCGCAGGGCCTCGTCCTCGTCCTTGAACGGGATGGCGGTCAGCACCGGCCCGAAGATCTCTTCCTGGGCGACGGTCATGTCGTTGGTGGCATCGGTGAACAGGGTCGGGCGCACGAAGCAGCCTTCCTCGCCGACCTTCTCGCCGCCGGCGGCGATGGTGGCGCCTTCTTCACGCGCCTTGGCGAAGTACGACAGCACCTTTTCCTCGTGCTCGGGGTGGATCAGCGGGCCGACCACGGTCTCGGGGTCGAGCGGGTGGCCGACCTTGATGTTGTTGGCCACCTCGGCGACGCGACGGGTAAAGTCCTCGTAGATCGAGTCCTGAACCAGCAGCCGGGAAGAAGAGGTGCAGCGCTCGCCGTTGAGCGAGTAGATCATGAAGCTGGCGGCGTCGACGGCGCGCTCCAGGTCGGCGTCGTCGAACACGATGACCGGGTTCTTGCCGCCCAGCTCGAAGTGGAAGCGCTTCAGGGTGGGCGCGGCCTGGGCCATGATCATCTGACCGGTGCGGCTCTCGCCGACGAAGGCGATCGCCTTGATGTCCGGATGCTCGGTCAGCGCCTTGCCGGCGTCCTCGCCGAAGCCGTTGACCAGGTTGAGCACGCCCTTGGGCAGGCCGGCTTCCTCGGCGATCTCGACCAGCAGCTTGGCGGTCATCGGCGAGAACTCGGCGGGCTTGTGGACCACGGTGCAGCCGGAGGCCAGCGCCGGGGCGATCTTCCAGGTCGACAGCATGAACGGGGTGTTCCAGGGCGTGATGACGCCCACCGGCCCCAGCGGACGACGCGAGGTCACGTTCATCTGGTTGGCGTTGCGCAGCGCCTGACCGTCCTCGGCCTCCGGCGCCTTGTCGGCGAAGAAGCGGAAGTTGGCGGCACCGCGAATCGCGGCCTTCTCCATGAAGCGCAGGGCCTGGCCGGTGTCCAGGCACTCGGTGAAGGCGATCTCCTCGGCGCGCGCCTCGATCGCCTCGGCGACCCGGATCAGGATGGCGCGACGCTCCTTGCCTGGCATCTTGCTCCAGGTCTTGAAGGCCTTGTTGGCGGCCGCGACGGCGCGGTCGATGTCGCCGGCATCGCCGCGGGTGACCGTGGCCAGGGGCTTGAGGTCGACCGGAGACAGCGTCTCGAAGGTCTTGCCGGAGGCGGACGGCACGGACTCGCCGTCGATGTGGTTCAACACGCCCTCTTCGCGGAAACGTGTCAGGTAGGCTTCGGCGCGTGACAGATTGTCGTTCAGCGTACTCATGGTGTTCCTTCCTTTATTGATGGTTCGAGAGTCGGGCGTGAATCGGGGTGTCCTTCCAGCTCAGGTCCGGGTCGATGACGCGGATCTCCAGCGACAGGGCGAAGTGAGGCGTCGCCAGCGGCGTCGCCAGGGTGGCCTGGACGGCCGTGAAGATGCGATCGCCGGCGGCCTGCAGGGCCGGCTTGTCGCGTCCGGCGCCCACCGACAGGGTCAGGGCGGCGAAGTCGTTGTCGGCCAGATCGTCGGCGACGATGCAGTGGTCGGCGGCGAAGGCGCGCACGCGGATGCCGGCCAGCGGAAAGATGCCCGCCTCCTTCATCGCCGTGTAGGCGGCCCGGCAGACGGCATCGATATCGGCGCGTTCGGCCAGCCCGGGCGAGTATTCGATTCTCAGATGCGGCAAGACCTGGCTCCTCCTGACAGTTGGGGACGGCGACTTAGACGAAAGCAGGAGACGCGGCGATCGCTAAGTCGTTAACATATTCACGTTATAGGTTAACATATTCATGAAGTCAACGGCGCTTTTCACCTCGCGCCAGACGGCTTCGGACGCGAAGGAGGGAGTGCCATGCCGGGTTCGTCGATACCCAACATCGATATCGGTGAGGTCTATGACCAGCGCTACGCTGATGCGGAGGTGCACTACGATGCGCTGGGGCGCATGGCGGAGTTTTTCGGCCACAATTCGCCGGCGCATCGCCACGACCGCTTCTTCCAGGTGCACTACGTCAAGAGTGGCATGGTGCGGGGGTATCTGGACGAGCGGCAGTTCCATCTGCAGGCGCCGATGTTCTTCCTCACCCCGCCGACGGTGACCCACGCCTTCGTCATCGAGGAGGGCTGCGATGGCCATGTGCTGACCGTTCGCCAGCAGCTGGTCTGGGACCTGCTGGAAGAGAGCGGCGAGCTTGGCGACGTGCACGCGGTGACACCGCTGTGCGTGGCCACGGGCCGGCTCGGCGGGCGCCATGCCGCCGAGGTGGCACGCGTGGAGATGCTGTTCGACGAGCTGCGCCGCGAGTTCGACGAGGCGCGGCCCGGTCGCGCCCTGGCCATGCAGACGCTGACCCGGCTGATCTTCATCGGCCTGTTCCGGCTGGCGAGCAGTGCCTTGCCCGCACAGCCGGTGCGTCATGAGGACCTCGCCGTGTTCCAGCGCTTCCAGAGGTTGATAGAAGAGCACTTTGCGCAGCACTGGGTGCTGGCCCGCTATGCCGATGCCCTGGGGGTCACCGAGAGCCGGCTGAACGAGATCTGTCGGCGTACCGCCGGCAAGCCCAGCAAATGGCTGGTCCACGATCGCCTGATGCAGGAGGCGCGGCGGCTGCTGATCTTCACCACGGCCTCAGTCAACGAGATCGGCTACCGGTTAGGTTTCAACGACCCCGGCTATTTCAGCCGGTTCTTTGCCCGCCATGCCGGAGTGACGCCGTCCCGCTACCGGCAAGGCAGCTCGACGCATTGAACGAGTGCCTGCGCCGACGTCACGGGGGCTGGCCACGGGTGCCGAGCCCCGTCTTTCCCGACCCGCAAGGAGCCGAAGGCCCTCATGACCACCTCGAGATATCAAGCTTCTCCCCCGCGTTTTCTCATCGTGCTGCTGGCCGGGCTCGTGGCCTTCGGCCCGCTGTCGATCGACATGTACCTGCCCAGCCTGCCGGTGATCGCCGAGGCCCTGGCAGATAGCGAGGCCCGGGTCCAGAGAACCATCAGCTTTTTCCTGATCGGCTTCAGCGTCGGCATGCTGCTTTACGGCCCCTTGTCCGATCGCCTGGGGCGTCGCCGGCCGCTGCTCTTCGGCATCGGGCTGTATGTGCTGGCGACTCTGGGCTGCTTCCTGAGCCAGTCCGTGGATCAGCTCTTGTTCTGGCGGGCCTTCCAGGCCCTGGGAGGTGCGGCGGCGTCGGTGCTGGCGCGGGCGATAGTCCGTGACCTGTTTCCCGTCGAAGCCGCTGCGGGGACGCTGTCACTGATGCACCTGGTCACGATGCTGGCGACCCTGGTGGCACCCCTGCTCGGCAGCCTGCTGATGGAAGTGGGCGACTGGCGAAGCATCTTTGCCTTCCTGGCGGTATACGCGATACTCAGCGGTCTGGCGGTGATGCTCTGGTTGCCCGAGAGCCATGACGGCCGCTCGCAGGCCTCTCGTCCGGGCGGCTTCCTCAACGGGTATCTGGCCGTGCTGGGCAGCCGCCGCGCCGTCGGTTACATGCTGTGCATGGGACTGTCCTTCGCCGGCATGTTCGCTTACCTGACGGCCTCTCCCTTCGTTTACATCGATTTCTTCGGCGTCAGCCCGCGGCAGTATGCCGGGCTGTTCGGGCTCAACATCGTATCGGTCATCCTCTTCACGTCGCTCAACGCCAGGCTGGTGACACGCATCGGTGCCCAGCGATTGCTGGCCTTGGGCGTCGGCGTTGCGGCCGTGTCGGGAGGGGCGCTGGGAGTGATCACCTTCCATGATTGGGGGGGGCTGCCCGCCATCGTGGTCGGGTTGTTCTTCTTCATCGGCGTGACCGGCCTGCTGGGTGCCAACAGCATCGCCAGCCTGATGGGGCTCTACCCTTCGCTGGCCGGTACCGCCGCCGGGCTGGCCGTCGCCGGCCAGTTTGGTCTGGGGGCACTGATGAGTGCGCTGACCAGTGTGCTGCATGACGGCACGCCACTGGCCATGGGCGTGGTCGTGGCCGGCTGCGGGCTGGGTAGCCTGGTGGGGTTGCTGTTGACCCTGCCTGGCGGAGCCGCGCGACAAGGTGCCATTATCAGTGGTGACGGATGAGTTCGCCGAAGCCCCATCCCGGCGCTGCCGCAGCCGCGTACATGAGGTATCAAGAGAAAGCGATTGGCCGGGCACGCCATGGCAGCCAATGCGTTTGATGGAGGGCAGGGCCGGTGAAGCCCTTGCGCTGACGAGCGGCTGCTTTCAGCCGGTCAAGTCGAAAAGACCGACATAAAAGAATAAAGACACGACGACCCTGAGGCTAGCGATGAGTGATCTGTGGAACAGCGACCCTGGCAGGGCGCAAGATCTGCAACCCTTGACAAGATTGATTGCGAACATGGGGGACGAGTTCTTTTCGTCGTCATTGCTGGAGTGCCTGGAGCATTGGGTTCAGTCCCAGCATTTCTCCATGATCCGGCTGGACAGGCCCCACCCCACGCTGCTGATGGCTGGCACACGGCATCATGATGCCGACCTGGTCTGGCGATGCTGGCAAGCCTATCACCATTACGACTATCAGAATCATGACCCTCTGCTCTTGCGCATGCATGAGGATCACTTGAGAGTGAACCAGCTCCAGGTGGGACACATGCTGGCGGAAGACATTGACTTTCTGCCTTATCGGAAAGCCATTTACCACGACAATGGCATGAACGCGAGGCTGTCGGCACTGAGCCTGGATGCTCAAGGCACCCCCGTGTTGTTCAACCTCTATCGGCATGCCGAAAGCGGATTCTTCAGGGATCAGGAGGTCGAGGCCTTCGAGGGCCTGGCGCCGGCCCTGCTCCAGCTTGTGAAGGGGCACATGGCCATACGCGGTGAAGCGTCCCAGAGTGAACACAATGCGGCAGCGATGCTGCGACAACGGTGTCCGGACCTGACCGACAAGGAGCTGGAAGTCTGTCTGTTGATGCTGAAAGGGATGACGTATGCGGGTATTGCTGCGGAGAGGGGCGTCAAGGAATCGACGGTCAAGACACTACGCAATCGCGCCTTCTCCAAGTTGGGAATCAACTACAGGAATCAGCTGTTTGCCATGATGAGCCATTGACATCCCGGGAACACCCGCTCAGCAGGGAGCGCCCCTCTCGAGGAGAGGGGCTCAGCATGACACGGCATGTCCAGGAAAGCTCCGGAAGGGCTCGCTAGCCCCTTCCTCGGACCCTTCCTTGTCGGGTGGCTATGGCTAGCGGCTACAGTCCAAAGCTGTATTTTGCCGAGAACTGCAAGCGAGACTGGCTGCCGCTTTCCCCATTAACCAGCGTCCTCTCGCCATGCTTGATTTCGGCTCCCAGGGTCAGATCCCGTACCGGCGAGTAAAGGAGGTTGGCCGTTCCACTCCATGAGCTATCCGACAGCTTCTCACCGCTGAGGTCGGCGTGCTCCATGCCAAAACCAACATTCGTTCTCCATTGGCTGTTGAGACGATGTGCGAGGCCGATGTTGAAGCCGACATGATCGACGGCATTCATGCTCGATCCATCATCCGAGATCTCCACATCCGGAGTAAACGCGAGCCCCGTGTACCGGCCGACGCCACTGCCGCCCAGCACCATGAATTTCAGGTCTGTCTCATCTCCGAGGCCGATGTTGCCGGCGGCGCCGAGACCGTAACCCAACTCAGTGTCATCGACCGTTGCCGGGCCAGCAGAAAAGGCATTGTTTACGCTTCCATCGACCTGAAGTTGACGCAAGATGCCAACGAAGGCGAGCTGATAACTTGGATCCATGATGGAGTATCGTGCAACGACATCCGGAAGCAGGCTGTCTGTCGCGTCATCCTTTAGGCTCGCCACCGAGGTGTCCGTTCCTGTCAGCTGGGCTGTTGTAGTAGGGCTTTCCAGGCCAATGGCCCAGGACGCATTTTCATAGCGGACTTGGGGCGTGCGTTGAGAAGGAGTCCCTTCTGATAGAGCGAAGAAGTTCAGCGTCTCCATCATCGCGGGGCCGAACAAGGCCGTGCTCCATGTCTGCCCAAATCCCCAGTTGCCATATTGGAAAAAGGCATGGCGAAGGTTGACGGAAGAACGGTTGGTTGTTGCGGTGCCGTTCAGAACTTCTCTGCCTGGGCCAAAGTCCATTTCCAGAAGTCCGGTAATGGGCGTCCCGGTTCCCACATCTGTTTTGGTGCGAAAAGAAAAGCGCGACTCCTTCGCATGCATGTTCAGGCTTTCGCTGGAATCATCGCCACCGACGGGGGTCGTGGACGGGACATAGAGATCCCGCAGTTCGTCGGCCGCGAACTCGCCGCTACCCGTACGAGTGGCAATGGCATCCAGCTTGACAAAACCTTGCATGGAGATAGTCGTGTTTCCTACCTGGAATCCGTCTTCTTGCTCCATAGCTTGAGCAGGAAGACAGATTCCGAGCCCGGAAATGGCGGCTAACAGTCCGCTGGTCAGTTTCTTGTGCATTGTTCTATTCATGCCTGTCTTGTTGTTGAATTTTAGCTCGAGGCTGTAGCTTGTCGGTTCAGTGATGCCGATGGGGTATCTCGGCACCAAGGTTTACGCTTTATGAAGTTGCCTCGAAATCATTCTCTTCCATGGCGCGCTTCTTGAGGTACGTCCTGGTGGCGATGGCAGGGGCGTCACTGGCGACCGATACCTCGTATACGGATTCGTCGTGCTCTACCAGCCTCTCTTCCAGAATCCCCAGTCCGACGACATCTTCGTGGAAGGCAGCGAAGAGCTGTTCATGCATGAACTCCGTGACCTCCTCATCCTGGGTCGCGAAATCCCGGCCATGAACCAGGAAGTAATGCATGGTGCCGTGGGTTTCGGGTGTCAGGATGTGGGCCGTGCAAATCTGGAATTCCTCCCGCTCCTCCTCCGGGAGCGCCGAGTCATAGAACTTCCCGCTGACACGGTGCAGTGCAGGAGAGATGAACTCGGAGGTGATGATCCGGGCGGCGGTATCGCGATCATCGAGTCCGGTGCTCTTTCCCCAGACAGGTGACAGCGTGGTGGGCACCACATTCCGTGTCAGCTTGTAATTGCCCTCGTCAAGCTGGACTTCATACGGTGCACGCGCATAGTCCGGCGTGCCAATGGTGTCGGCATGCAAATAGGACAGGTGCGTCAGGTCCATGAGGTTCTCATGCATGCTGACATAGTTGCCTTTGTGATAGAGGTAGCCGGACGAGCATTCCCAGTTCTCATCTTCCATCCAGGCCTGTCGCGGGATGCGAGACTCGTCGGCCAGCTCCGGATCGCCCATCCAGATCCACACCACCTGACCCTTTTCCACGACAGGATAGCGATGGATGCCCACGCCCCGGGGGCATTCTTTCTGCGAGGGGACTTCGATCAGATCCCCCTGGCTGTCATAGCGGAAGCCATGATAGCCACAGACGATCGTGTCGCCTTCGAGGTGGCTTTCCGACAGCGGGAAGGAGCGGTGCGGGCAGCGGTCTTCCAGGGCGACCGGGCTGCCGCCCTCCGTCCGGTAGAAGACGACGCGTTTTCCCAGGAGCGTGCGTGCCAGGAGCTCGCGCTGTATCTCGCTGGAGAAGGCGCCGACGTACCACTCGTTGTAAATGAACGGCGTGTCGCGATCCGCCATCCGGCTGCTTGCCTTGCGGGTGCTGGCGATCATTTTCGGTGAAGGACGGGTCATGATGACTCCTCTCGACTTTCGCTAGTTAAAGATCGATTTCCAGTGAGGCGCTTTTGGCACGAGATACGCAGATCAGCATGGTATCTCCGCTGGCCTTTTCTTCTTCCGAGAGGACGAAGTCCCGATGATCCGGTGTGCCGGAGATAACGGTCGTCTCACAGGTGCGGCAGATGCCGGCACGACACGAACAAGGCACCTCGACGCCCTGGTCCTCCAGTGCCTCGAGGATGCTCTCGTCCTGCTGGACACGAATGGTACGTCCACTTTCGCGAAGTATGACGTCGAATCCGTCTTGCGGGGCGTCGTCGCTGCTTTCCTGAACCGGTACTTCGGGGGCACTGAACCACTCGAAATGCACCTGTTCACCGGGGTGATCGGTCATGACCCTCTTGACGTTCTGCATCAGCGGGTCCGGGCCGCAGCAGTATACGTGCTCGTCGGGAGCCATCTGGCTGGCGATGTCGTCCAGCTCAAGGAAGGCACCTGAATGCTCGTCATTGAAGTGGAAGTTGAGCTGTTCCGCGGAGGCTCCCAGCGATTGGAGTTCTTCGTAGAATGCCGCGCGCTGCCGACTGCGGGTCGTGTAAAACAGGCGCCATTCCTTTCCGTTGTTGATGCACCATCTCACCATGCTCAGGATCGGAGTGATGCCAATGCCGCCGGCGATGAAGCAATAGCGCTCGGCAGACGTATCCAGCGGGAAATTGTTGCGAGGCGAGGATACCGTCAGGGTATCGCCCTCACGCACATGGCCATGAATGTAGCTTGAGCCACCGGCGCTCTCTGCACTCAAGCCCACGCCGATCACATAGCGGTGGTTTTCCCGGCTGTCGTTGAGAAGGGAGTAATGGCGGACAAGAGAACCGTTCAACTTGACCTCCAGGTGTGCCCCCGGAGAAAAGCTGGGTAACGGGCGTCCATTCGGGTCGCATAGCTCCAGTACCGTGACATCCTTCGCTTCCGCGATGCGCCGGGTCACCTTCAACTCGAAATGGTCTTTTCTAGACAAGCTCATACTTCCCCCCTGATGCATTCTCGGGCTTCGCCTTTGTTGTGTTTCCCACGATACCGGCTCATGCGAGAAGCCCTGATGGAGCACAAGATGACAAGAAGGCGACGGACTGTCTGTCCCCTGCGGGATGTACGACGAAGGTCGAAGCGGGGCTCTGTCGCCGTACGCATGGGCAAGGGGCCGCATGGGGAAGGAGACCGCATTACGGGGGGCGAGGCGTCAGGCCGTTGTCGTAGGGCCTGACTAACTCGCGGGGAGGGGAGCGGTGCGACGACGGGTGGCGCCCGAGAGGGCGCCACCCAAGACAGGCACGATACCTGGCCGTCAGGGCCGGATGCGGCCTGTGTGAAGCTCGAGCGTCATGCCATGCCCATGGCCTTGTCGAAGAACGCGGCCAGTTCTTCCATGGCGTCCAGGGGCAGCACCAGCGAGACGTATTGATCGGGTCGAACCACGATGACGGCACCCTGACGGTCGATGCCGCGGGCCTCGAAGATGTCCGCCTCGGGATTGATGGCGTAGACCTTCTCGTAGTCGGTCAGCTGGAAGGGGCCGACCTTCGGCATGAAGATGTCGGGGATCGTCGGCCCGTGTTCGACCTCGCCATGGGGCTGCTGGTAGATCGCCTTGACGTCGAACAGGCTGTCAAGGTCGCCGCTCGCCGGGGTGTACTTCACCACCGGCGAGTCCGGGGAGTTCAGCAGCCACCCGGCCCAGGCGGCCAGGCGGGAATCCTCGCCCGGGCGGGCGCTGTCGGCGAAGGCATAGACGCGCCAGCGGCCGTCGGCCGTGGCGTGATGCCCCAGGTGCACGGGGTTGCCGTCGCAGACTCGCATGACCGGCGCCGACTTGAATCGCTTGCCCACCGGGAAGCCGGTCGCCAGAGACTGATGTGCCGTGTTGCCGGTGATCATCGACTCCCGGTACTCGGTCATGAAGCCGGCCGGGAATTCGGCGGTCTTGACGTAAAAGTCCGCCAGCTCCTGGGGATCCTCGAACTCCTCGGCGGGCTTGGCCATCAGGCTGGACCACTCCCGGTCGAAATCGATCAGGTTCTGGGCGACCTCCTGGCGCTCGCTGGAGTAGGTGGCCAGCAGGGCTTCCGGGGCGATGCCGGTGAGCACATGCCCCAGCTTCCAGGCGATGTTGAAGCCGTCCTGCATGGAGACGTTCATGCCCTGGCCGGCCTTGGCGCTGTGGGTATGGCAGGCGTCGCCGGCGATGAAGACGCGCGGCATGCGCGTCCCCTCTTCCTCGGTGGGCACGTCGTCGAACTTGTCGGTGACGCGGTGGCCCACCTCATAGACGGTGTACCAGGCGCAGTCCTTCACCTCCAGGGTGTAGGGATGCAGGATCTGGTTGGCCTTGGCGACGGTGGCTTCCAGGGTGGTTTTTCGAATCTGGCGGTTGTCGTCCTCGGCCACCTCGCCGAGATCGACGTACATCCGGAACAGGTGACCGCCTTCACGCGGAATGAGCAGGATGCTGCCGCCGCTGGCGGACTGGATGGCGCACTTGGTGCGGATGTCCGGGAAGTCGGTCTCCGCGAGCACGTCCATCACGCCCCAGGCGTGGTTGGCCACCTTGCCCAGGTGCTTGCGCCCGATCGCCTTGCGCACGCCGCTGTGCGCTCCGTCGCAGCCCACCACGTACCTGGCCTTGACCGTGCGTTGCTGTCCTTCCTGCTCGCCCGCGACATGCTGCAGCGTCACGGTGATCGGGTATTCCTCGCCATGATCGATGTCGAGCCCCAGGAACTGCAGGCCGTAGTCGGGCTCCAGCCGGGCCGGCGAGTTTTTGGCGAACTCGGCGAAGTAGTCCAGCACGCGGGCCTGGTTGACGATCAGGTGCGGGAACTCGCTGATCCTTCCGCCGTCATCGTCGAGGGCCACGGAGGAGCGAGCGATGTTCGCCGGCCGCTCCGGGTCCGGTGCCCAGAAGGCCATCTCGCTGATCCGGTAGGCCTCCTCGGTGATCCGCCCGGCGAAGCCGAATGCCTGGAAGGTCTCGACGCTGCGGGCCTGGATGCCGTCGGCCTGGCCGATTTCCAGCCGGCCGGGACGGCGGTCGACGATCCGCGTGGTGATATTCGGGAACTGCGCCAGCTGGGCGGCGGCGATCATGCCCGCCGGGCCGCCCCCGACGATCAGCACGTCGACGTGTTCCGGCAGGGTGTCGGGGCGATCGATGCCGCTGCCGGCGGCAGCCTCGATGCGGGGGTCGCCGGAGACGTAACCGTGATGATGGAACTGCATCTTCTCTCTCCTCGTTTGTTCTTCGGGCCGGCCGTCGGGTCGCAGGAGCACACCACCGAGGCTGACCGTGGTGGCCGCTCGAGCGCTTCCGGCTCGAGACAGGCCGGTGTCAGGACATCTGCCATCCTCACTCACCGCTCACGGAGCGCACAGGTGTTTTCCGGAGGAGAAATTGTACTTTTCACGGGGGAGTCTTAGACCTTGGTCGCTCATGGGGGCTTGGCTGGCCTCATCTCGAAGCGACGGTTTTCGGCCAGGTCCGCGATTGTGCCTATAGACATTGGTCTACGGCGGCAGGGGCGCTCACCGGGTATGACTGTTCTTTTCTTTAACATAAGTTGTTGTTTTTATTAGAGTAAATGGCGGCGGCCGGATGGGAGGCAAGGCGTCGGGAGAGCGTTTGACCGGCAGCCCCGGGGCTGCTAAAAAACGTTAAGTTATTAACGTTAAAATATTAATGAAGCCGAGAGCGACGACGCAGGTCGTCATCGATGATCGATGAGAGGCGAGACATCATGAATACAACAAGCAAACGACTGTTCGCGTCACTGACGATGGGCGCCGCCCTGGCATCACCGGCGGTCCTGGCCGCCGATACGGTGACCTTGCGCATCATGCACCCCCTGCCCGCCATGTCCAATGCCCAGCAGGACGTCATCGAGCCCTGGTGCGATGACCTGGAAAGCCGGTCCGAAGAGCGGATCCAGTGTCAGATCTATCCCTCGATGCAGCTGGGGGGCGCGCCTGCGCAGCTGCCCGACATGGTGCGCAATGGCGTGATCGATATCACCTGGACCGCGCTCGGCTATTCGGCCGGGCGTTTCCCGCGCAGCGAGGCGCTGGAGCTGCCCTTCATGCTTCCTGACGGCGGCGTCGATGGCAGCGAGATCGCCTGGGATTTCTACCAGCAACATGCCCAGGAGGATTTCTCGGATTACAAGGTGCTGGCGCTCCACAGCGATGGCGGCGGCAGCATTCATACCGCCGACACCGGCGTCAGCGACATGGCCGACATGGAGGGGCTGCGGATCAGGGCGTCGACACGGATGGCCTCGGAGCTGATCGACGCCCTGGGCGGAACGCCGGTCAGCATGCCGCCGGCACAGATCGCCGACACCCTGGCCAAGGGCGTCATCGACGGTGCCATGGCGGTCTGGGAGGTCGTGCCGCCGACCAAGCTGGACGAAGTGACCCACTATCACACCCAGACGGCCGACGATCAGGCGACGCCTACCGTCACTACCCTGGCGATGCTGATGAATCAGCGCAGCTACGAGCGGATGCCTGACGATCTGCGCCAGATCCTGGACGACCTCAGCGGACGTGAGCTGTCTGTTCGCTTCGGCGAGTCCTGGGATCGGGCTATCGAGTCGGTGCGCAGCGATATCGTCGCCAATGACGATCACACGGTGATCACGCTAGGGGAGGAAGAATACGCCGCCATGCGCGAGGCCTCGCGTTCGATCATCGATGACTGGGCGGCGTCGAACGACGGCGGTATCGACCGGCAGTCGCTGGTCGAGGGGCTGCGGAAGATCGTCGAAGAGAAGGCGCCGGACCTGCAATGAGCAGGGCGCTTCCTGGTGGAACTCGGGTCACGAGGGTAGTGAAGATGGAAAGAGTGTTGCGGCGCCTCTCGATCGGTTTCGCGCTGGCGGGAGGTGCCATCGTCCTGGCGCTGATCGCGATGTCACTCGTCTCGCTGGTCGGCCGCAAGCTGTTCGCCGCCCCGATTCCCGGTGATATCGAGCTGCTGCAGATGCTGATCGCCGTCGCCGTGACGGCCTTCCTGCCCCTCTGCGAGATGAATGACCACCATATCCGGGTGGACCTGGTCGCCGGCCTCTTCAGGCCGGTGGTCAATCGCTGGCTGCTCGCCGTGAGCCATGTGGCACTGGCGGGGATCGCCGCCCTGCTGGCCTGGCGCACGGCGCTGATGGCCGCAGACAGCTACAGCTACGGCTCCACCAGCACCATGCTGGGCGTGCCGCTGTGGATACCGCAGTTCGCCATGGTGCCGGGCCTGGTGCTGCTGGTCCTGAATGCGCTGTATCGAGGCGCGACGAGTGTCCGCGCCCGGCGGTCCGACGACGGTCATGAGGTGAATCCATGAGTGGACTGGAAATCGGGGCAATCGTCCTGGCGGCCCTGATGGTCATGCTGGGGCTGCGCATTCATGTCGGCGTGGGGATGCTCCTGGCGGGGGTGGGCTGCTACCTGATCGTCAACGAGGGCGATACCAATGCGCTGCTCTTCACCCTCAACAACCTGGTCTATGCTCGCTTCTCGAGCTATGACCTTGCGGTCATCCCGCTGTTCGTGCTGATGGGGCAGTTCGCGATCCATGGGGGGCTGTCGCGGGCCCTGTTCCGGGCCGCGGCGGCCTTCATCGGCCACTGGCGAGGCGGGCTGGCGATGTCGGCGGCCGGCGCCTGTGCCGGTTTCGGTGCCATCTGCGGGTCGTCGCTGGCGACGGCGACGACGATGAGCCAGGTCGCCCTGCCCGAGCTGGAACGCCACCATTACGACAAGCGCCTGGCCGCCGGTACCGTCGCCGCGGCGGGCACCCTGGGCATCCTCATTCCGCCGTCGGTGCCCTTGATCATCTACGCCGTGCTGACCCAGGAATCGATCGCCAAGCTGTTCATGGCCGCCGTGGTTCCCGGGCTGATCGCCATGCTGGGCTACATGGTGGTGATCCGGCTGGTCGCGACTCGCACCATGCGCGACGCCCCGCGGGCGCCGCGGCATGACTGGCGCGAGCGGCTGGACGCCCTCTGGGAAGTGGTGCCGGTCATGCTGATCTTCGTCGTGGTCATCTTCGGCATCTACGGCGGCTGGGCCAACCTCACCGAGGCGGCCTCGATCGGTGCCGCCGCCTGTGGTGGCTACGCCTTCGTGCGGGGCGGCATGCGCGGCGCGGGTTTCTATCGGAGCCTGATCGGCACCGCCGAGGCGACGGCGATGATCTATCTGGTGGTGCTGGGGGCCGACCTGCTCAACAGCGGGCTCGCGCTGAGCCAGCTGCCCGTCGAGCTGGCCGACTGGGTGATGGGCAGTGGCCTGGCACCGCTGAGCGTCCTGCTGTGCATCCTGGTGGTCTACCTGCTGCTCGGCTGCGTGATGGACTCCCTGTCGATGATCCTGCTGACGATCCCGATCTTCTACCCCATCGTCCTGGGGCTGGACCTGTTCGGCCTGGATGCCACGGGCAAGTCGATCTGGTTCGGCATCATCGCGCTGATGGTGGTGGAGATCGGCCTGATCACGCCGCCCATGGGCATGAACCTGTTCATCGTCCAGAAGTACGGGGCCGGGACGTCGCTGGGCACCGTCAGCCGCGGCATCGTGCCCTTCCTGGTCGCGGATGCGCTGCGTATCGGGCTGCTGGTGAGCATCCCGGCGCTTTCCTTGCTGTTTCTCTAGCGAGCGAGGCGGGCCCTCGATGGTGGTGTGTCGGGAAGCCGTGGCCAGGAACAAGAATGCGCGTTGCGAGGTGGAAATGAAGAACATGCTCTCTCAGCCGTCCAGCCTGTCCTCGCTCCAGGACGAATGCCTGAAAACCCTGGTCGATGTCTTCGATGTGCCGCGGGCGGCATCCTATATGGTGGATCGCCGCTCTCGGATGTTCGGCCTGAAGCATCACGGCGTTCAGGCGGGCATGCAGAGGGATTACATCGACCACTTCCAGCATCACGATCCTCTTCATCCTCACCATGTCAGGCGTCATGCCGACGGGGTCCTGCGTTCCAGCGAGGCGGTCTCGCTGAAGGAAAGGCAGGAGAATCCTTACTATGCCGACTTCTTCAAGCGTTGGGGGATTCTGGAGACGGTGGAAGTCTATCTGCATGTCGGCGGACGCATAGCGGCGGGGATGACGCTCTTCATGGGGCCCCATCGAGGATCGCTGTCGAGCGCGGACATGAAGAAGGTGGAACGTCTGCAGGGCTTCATGCAGTTCTCGCTGGTGGCCTGCCTCGAGGCGCCCCGTCAGCGTGATCTTGGCGACATCTGTGACGAGTTTCACCTGACGCCCAGGGAGCGGCTGGTCGTGGAGCTGGTGCTGCAGGGGCTGCCCAACAAGCGCATGGCGACGGATCTCTGCTGCAGCCTTTCCACGATCAAGACGCATCTTCAGCACATCTCCGAGAAGATGCAGGTCAACGGCAAGGCGGAGATCGCTTCCTTGCTCTATTCACAGCAACGGTGCCACTGACATCGTTCGGCCGCCCGGCGTTCAGGCATCGAAGGCCGGGCGGTCTCTGATCGATCAGAAGATCGCCAGATAGTGCTTGATCATCTCATCGGACTCGATGATCCACTCCAGATTCTCTCCCTTTGCGATGTACCAGGCCTCTCCAGGTTCGAAGGTTCTGCGTTCACCGCTGACGTTATCCATCAGCGTGACGCGGCCCTTGACCAGGGTGGCATGTTCGGCAAAGTCGTGATCCACCTGGAACCGACCCCGGGTGCAGGCGAAGATGCCAAGGATCTGGGGGTCGCCTTCCTGTCCCACCAGGGCGGCACCGCTGGCTTGAGGGTCTCCTTCCAGTACCTTGGCCCCCAGGTTCGCGACGCTGCCGAAGGTGGCAAGCGCGGTATTGTTGGCCGTTTCGTTGAGCACCAGCATGTTGTCTCTCCTCGTGTCGTGCTGAGTTGGTGGATCGTCCATGCCGAGACATGGCATCCGCGTCCGGGTCGGGTCAGTGAAGCTTGGCCTCGATCTGGTGCCAGCACTTTCCACCAGTGACCCAGAGTGCATTGAGGGGGCGAGCGGCGAGTATCCTCGAATGCTTGACTCTGGAAAGGATGTCGAAATGGCCCGCTTCACCGCTGATGGCCTTGGCCAGTGACTTGGCGATCAGGTGGGAGGGCGCCACGCCGAAGCCGGCGTATCCCTGGGCGAAGAAGATGTTCGGGTGGCCGGGCAGCTGGCCGACCTGTGGAAAGAGGTTGGCGCCCAGTGCCATGCGACCGCTCCAGGCGTGATCCACCCCGATATCGGCAAGTTGCGGGAACACCTTGCGCAGGTTCTTGCGAAGGTGCCCTTCCAGGTCTCTCGGCAGGTATTCGAGGAAATGCGTGGCGCCGCCGAACAGCAGCCGGTTGTCCGCGCTAAGACGGTAATAGTCGATGACGGGGCGGTTGTCGCATATCGCGGCGCGTGCCGGCATGAAGGCCCGTATCTGGTCATCGGTCAGGGGTTCCGTCGCGATGCTGAAGGCATTCGTGGTGACGAAGCGCTCGTCCAGGTGCGACTCGAGACCGTCCAGATAGGCATTGCAGGCATAGACCAGCGTATTCGCGGTGACCTTGCCGCCGGACGTATGCACGACGACCTTGTTGCCTTTCTCGACCCGCTCTACGGCCGTGTTCTGATAGAGGCGGACGCCGAGCGCCTGGGCTGCCATGGCCTCGCCCTGAACGAGATTGAGGGGGTGCAGATAGCCTGATCCTCGATCCAGCAGCCCGCCGACGTAGGGTTCGCCGCGGACCACCTGATGCAGTGCGTCGCCCTCCAGCAGTCGCGTCTCGAAGGGATAGTCCTGCTGCTTCAGGAAGTCCTGCATTTCCTTCAAGGCGGAAAGCCGCTTCTGATCGTAGGCGACCGTACAGTATCCCCAGTTGAAGTCGCACTGGATATCGTACTTGTCGATACGCCCCTTTAGCGTCTGGACGGCCTCCAGCCCCATGCCGAAGAGCTGCGAGAACTCATCGGAGGAGAGGTGTTGCTTGATGAGCTCCGGTTCATGCCCGACGCCGCAGATCACCTGCCCGCCGTTGCGTCCGGAACCACCCCAGCCGATCTCATTGGCTTCCAGAAGCACCACGTCGATCCCGCGCTCTGCCAGCTCGATGGCGGTATTGACCCCGGTGTAGCCGCCGCCGATGACACAGACGTCCGCCGTTTGATCCGAGGTCAGGGAGGCGGCATCCAAATCATAGTTGGTCGTTGTCTTGTAGTAGTTTCCTGAATCTTTCATCGTGATACCTGTGAAGCCGGATGTGACGCGGTTGAACCTCTCAAGCTCGTCATGATTCTGAAACGGCACATCCACCTCGAGGTATCGGCCATATGGCTGATGTCCCGCAAGGCACCCCCCTGTCGACGCCGCCCCTGCATTGGCATCGACCGGCACCGAGTCCCTCGACGCCTGGAGCACGTTCCATGGGGGCGACATGCGTTCATCTGGCCGCAGCGGCATGTCGCGATTCCCCTGGCCCCGGGGCGGCTTACGCGCTCAGGGGATGGTCGGCCTGACGGGCGTCATCGATGACGATGGCGGCCGCCTTCTCGGCGACAGCGATCGTCGGCGCATTGGTATTGCCACGAGGCAAGGCGGGGAAGACGGAGCAGTCGATCACGCGAAGCCCCTCGATGCCATGTACCTTGAGCCGGGTATCGACGACGGAAGAGGCGGGAGATGGCCCCATGCGGCAGGTGCCGGACGGGTGATACGTGGTCTTGCAGTACTGGCGGACGAATGCCTCGACCTGCGCCGAGGTGGTGCTCGGGGAATCGATGATGGCCTCCGCTCCGGGTGGAGAGAAGATGTCGTCGACGAGACCGGCGAGCGAGGTGTCCTTGAGGAAGGCGAGGCCGGCCTTGAGCGCGCGGGCCTGAGCCTCGAGGTCTTCCGGGTCTTCCAGGAAACGGGCGTCGATCTCCAGAGGGGCGTCCGGGGATGGCGCCGTCAGGCGAACCTGGCCGCGCGAGCTTGGCTGAAGGTGCCCCACCTTGAGCGTTATGCCATGGGTCTTGCCTTCACCAATGCCGTTGGGGTCGTCCCAGGTATCGAGAGCCGGCAGGAAGTGGATCTGCGTATCGAACCGCCCCTCTCCCTGCGTATCGAGAAAGGCGCCGGCCTCCAGGATGTTGGACGTCATCAGTCCCCGCCGGAACATCAGCCATTCGCCGCCGTGTCGCAGCGCCTTCAGGCCGCGATCTTCTCCATACAGCGAGAGGGGGTCCTTGAGGGTGGCGTTGATGGAGAGGTGAAGGTGATCCTGCAGGTTGTCACCAACGGGCAGGGAGGCCCGGCAGTCGACGCCGAGGTCGTCCAGGTGCGAGGCATCGCCGATGCCCGATAGCATCAGGATGCGTGGACTACCGATGGCGCCCGCGGACAGAATCACTTCACGGTCTGCGTGGTAGTGAACCTCTTCTCCCCCCTTGATGCTCGCCACCAGTCCTGTCGCCCGATTGCCCTCGAAGAGGAGCCGTTGTACCTGCGCGGAGGTGATGACCGTGAGGCGGGCGCTATGCTTGACCGGCTCGAGATAGGCCTTGGCGGAACTGCAGCGCTCTCCCTTGAAGGTGGTGGTCTGGTAGTAGCCGACGCCCTGGCGAAGGTTGTCGTTGAAGTCGTTGACATAGGGAAGGCCGATTTCCTGCCCCGACCGAATGAAGGCCTGGGTGAGGGGATGACGATAGCGGTTCTCGCTGACCTTCAGCGGCCCCTGTGTGCCGTGCAGCTCGGAAGAGAGGGACTCGTTCCCTTCCGACTCGATGAACCAGGGAAGAAGGTCATCGTAGCCCCAGCCTTCGCAGCCGTATTCACTGACCCAGCGGTCATAGTCTTCCCGGTGCCCGCGAATGTAGACCATGCCATTGACGGAGCTGCTGCCACCCAGCAGCTTGCCTTGCGCGATGGACATGCTGCGGTTGCCCGTCGCGGGGTGAGGGGCCGTCATGTACTCCCATGTCTTGATCGGAATCGCCTTGCCGACGGCGGCGGGCATTCTCACCAGCAGAGAGCTGTCTTGTCCGCCGGCTTCCAGCAGCAGCACACGGGCATCGGTTTGCTCTATCAGCCGGTGAGCCAGGACGCATCCTGCCGACCCGGCACCCACGACGATATAGTCGAAATGCTTGCTCATCTTGTCTCTCCCTGAGTTCGGGCATCGTGGAGATGCCTCCCGGATTCCCAGGGAGACGCTAAGGGATGTATGGGGATTTTATTGACCCTACCTGCCAGCGCCTTGACTCAGCGTGCCATCGGGAAAATTATCCTTTTCTTATAATCGGTTAGGCGAATGAGACTTTGGTGGTGCGGCGATCACTCCTGCCAAGGGGCTGTCACGCACGCTGGGATGCCGCCGATGCATGGCGGATGGTGGGGGAGGCGTGTGGAGAAGATGGAGAAGATGGAGAAGATGGAGAAGATGGAGAAGATGGAGAAGATGGAGAAGATGGAGAAGAGCGTCGCCTGAACGACGCCCTTCATCCTTCATCCCTGGCGCATTTCGAGCTCAGCGCGCGTCCGGCTGCTCGCCCGGGGCGGCGCGCCGGAAGGCATCCAGGGCACGGGCATTGTCGGCGATGCGTCGGATGCGCGGGTAGGCCGAGAGGTCACACTCGAAGCGCTCGGCGTTGAACACCTGGGGCACCAGGCAGGCGTCGGCCAGGGTCGGGGCGTCGCCGTGGCAGAACTCGCCGCTGCCGGCCTCGCGGCTGAGCATGGCTTCCAGTGCCGTGAAGCCCTCATGGACCCAGTGGTGATACCAGGCCAGCCTGGCCGCGTCGTCGACGCCGAGCTCACCGGTCAGGTACTTGAGCACCCGCAGGTTGTTCGGCGGGTGCATCTCGCAGGCCACCAGCTGGGCCAAGGCGCGCACCCGGGCGCGCTCGGCGGGATCCCCGGGCAGCAGGGCCGGCTCGGGGTGAACCTCTTCCAGGTACTCGCAGATGGCCAGCGACTGGGTCAGCCGCAGGCCGTCGTCGGTGACCAGCGTCGGCACCAGGCCCTGGGGATTGTCGGCCAGATAGCCTTCGCCGCGCTGCTCGCCGGCCACCAGGTCGACCGGGTCCTGGTCATAGGCCAGCCCCTTGAGGTTCAGTGCGATGCGCACCCGGTAGGCGGCGGACGAGCGGAAATAGCCGTAGAGCGTGGTCATGGCCGGTCTCCTCAGTTCGCCTCGTGCTTCACGACCCGCTGGTCGATGGCGCCGAAGATGCTCTGGCCCTCGCGGTCGAACATCTCGATGCGCACCCGGTCGCCGAAGTGCATGAAGGGGGTGCGGCTCTCGCCGTGGAGGATCTTCTCGACCATGCGCACCTCGGCCAGGCAGCTGTAGCCCACGCCGCCGTCGGCCACCGGCTTGCCGGGGCCGCCGTCGGCATCGGGATTGGACACGGTGCCTGAGCCGACCACGGCGCCGGCGCCCAGGTGGCGGGTGCGGGCGGCGTGGGCGACCAGCTCGGGGAAGCCGAAGATCATGTCCGGGCCGGCCTCGGGCTCGCCGAACTTCTCGCCGTTCAGGTGCACGGTCAGCGGCAGGTGGACGCGGCCGTCCTGCCAAGCGTCGCCCAGCTCGTCCGGGGTCACGCAGATCGGCGAGAAGCTGGAGGCCGGCTTGGCCTGGAAGAAGCCGAAGCCCTTGGCCAGCTCGCCGGGGATCAGGCCGCGCAGGCTGACGTCATTGACCAGCATGATCAGCTTGATGTGGCCGGCGGCCTGCTCCGGCGTCACCGCCATCGGCACGTCGTCGGTGATCACCGCGAGCTCGCCCTCGAAGTCGATGCCGTGGTCCTCGCTGACGGCCTCGATGTCCTCGGTGGGCGCCAGGAAGCTGTCGCCGCCGCCCTGGTACATCAGCGGGTCGGTCCAGAAGGTCTCGGGCATCTCGGCGTCGCGGGCACGGCGCACCAGCTGCACGTGGTTGAGATAGGCGGAGCCATCGGCCCAGTGGTAAGTGCGCGGCAGCGGCGAGTGCAGGGCGGCCATGTCGAGGTCGAAGGCGCCCTCGGCGCGACCGGTGTTGAGCGCGGCGTAGCGCTCCTCGAGGCGCGGGGCGAGCTCGTCCCAGCGCTCGATCGCCTGCTGCAGGGTGGCGGCGATATCGGTGGCGCGCACGGCGCGGGTCAGGTCACGGGAGACGACGATCAGTTCGCCGTCGCGGCCGACGTTCAGGGTGGCGAGTTTCATGGGGCGTTCCTGTTATTGAGATCGTGTGAGTGCGTTGTCGGGGTAATGGCGACGGTGGAACTCAGCGCTTGTCCGGATCGAAGTGCGAGGCCAGCCCCTGCCACACGTCGACGTAGTCGCGCTGGCGGAAGTCCGCCGCCAGCGCCGTCTCGGTGGGCTGGAAGACGTAGCGGCTCTCGAACATGAAGGCCAGCGTATTGCCCTGATACTGGGGCTCGAGTTCTGCCTGGGTGGCCTTGTCGAAGGTCTCGGCGTCGGGGCCGTGGGGCGACATGGCGTTGTGCAGGCTGGCGCCGCCGGGCAAGAAGCCCTCCGCCTTGGCGTCGTATTCGCCGTGGATCAGGCCCATGAACTCGCTCATCAGGTTGCGATGGAAGTAGGGCGGGCGGAAGGTGTCTTCGGCGACCATCCAGCGCGGCGGGAAGATCACGAAGTCGATGTTGGCGGTGCCGGCGGTATCCGACGGCGAGGTCAGCACGGTGAAGATCGACGGGTCGGGATGGTCGAAGCTCACCGTGTTGACGGTGTTGAAGTTGGCCAGGTCGTACTTGTAGGGCGCGTAGTTGCCGTGCCAGGCCACCACGTCCAGCGGCGAGTGGTCGAGCCGGGTGCGCCAGAAGCGCCCGGAGAACTTGGCCACCAGCTCGATGTCGCCCTCGACCTCTTCAAAGGCGGCCACCGGGGCCAGGAAGTCGCGCGGGTTGGCCAGGCCGTTGGCGCCGATCGGCCCCAGGCCCGGCAGCTCGAAGGGGCTGCCGTAGTTCTCGCAGACGTAGCCGCGGGCCTGCTCGCAGCCGCTGGCCAGGCGCACCTGGAACTTGACCCCGCGCGGGATCACCGCGATCTCGCCGCCGCCGATCTCGAGCTCGCCGAACTCGGTGCGCAGCCGCAGGGCGCCGAGCTGGGGCACGATCAGCAGCTCGCCGTCGGCGTCATAGAAGAAGCGCTCGGTCATGTCGCGGTTGCAGGCGTAGAGATGCACGCCGCAGCCGGTCTGGGTGGCGGCATCGCCGTTGACGGCGACGGTCAGCAGGCCGTCGAGGAAGTCGGTGGGCGCCTCGGGCAGCGGCAGCGGGTCCCAGCGCATCTGGTTGGGGTCGGCGGCGGGTCGCGCCGGCGGCGCGGTGGCCACGCGGCCGGCGTCGAGCGGCTCGTAGGCGCTCTGCGCCACCGAAGGGCGGATGCGATACAGCCAGCTGCGCAGGTTGTGGGAGCGCGGCGCGGTGAAGGCCGAGCCGGAGAGCTGCTCGGCGTAGAGGCCGTAAGGGCAGCGCTGGGGCGAGTTCTGGCCCTCGGGCAGCGCGCCCGGCAGCGCCTCGCTGGCGAAGTGGTTGCGAAAGCCCGGCTGATGGTCGAGCGGTGTTGTCATTGTGTTGCCCTCGCGGGATATGGTTTCAAATGAAACTATATGGGCAGACTAGCCCCCATTGGTTTCATATGCAACCATCACGCGACCTTGGTAGTACGCCCGACACCGCCCCGACGAGATGCCCATGACGCCTGATGATGCCCCCGCGGAACGCTTCGACCTCGACCACTTCCTGCCCTATCGCCTCAACCACCTGGCCGACCGCATCAGCCAGGCCCTGGCGCGCCTCTACGAGACCCGCCACGACCTGACCGTGGCCCAGTGGCGGGTGCTGGCCTGGCTGCATCACAAGGAGGAGCTGACCGCCAAGCAGATTCGCGAGGCCACACGCATGGACAAGGCGCGGGTCTCGCGGGCGGTGCAGGGGCTGGAGGCGCGGGAGTTGATCCGCCGGCGGCCCTCGCCGGAGGATCAGCGCCGCCACGAGCTCCGGCTCACCGCGGCGGGCGAGGCGCTGCTGGCGGCGCTGATTCCCGAGGCGCGGGCCTGGGAGGCGGCGCTGGTGGCGCCGCTGTCGATCGACGAGTATCGCCAGCTGTTCGAGCTGATGAGCCGGCTGGAGAGCCAGCTGACGAAGCTGGAGTCGTAGGCGATGCCTGAAAAGTGGCTGCGCTCGGCTATACGGCGTTAAAAATCAGCTCGTGCGCGAGCCCGGTCAAAGTCCTCATTTACACCCCGTAAACTCTGGCTTCTCGCTGATTTTTGCCTTGTCTATCCTTCGCTCGCTGACTTTTCAAACACCGCCTGGGGAAAGCGGTTGGATCAGGCCGGCAGTTCGTCGGCGGCGGGAATGCGGCCGCCCAGCCGGGCGGTGATCTCCTCGGCGGCTTCGCGGATCTGCGCGCCGAGCTCGTCCAGGCGCTCCTCGGGGATCCGCGCCTTGGGGCCGGAGACCGAGATGGCGGCCAGCGGAGTGCCCTGCTCGTCGTGGATGCAGGCGGCCACGCACTGCAGGCCGATGGCGTGCTCCTCGCGGTCGCAGGCGTAGCCCTGGCGGCGGATCTCGGCCAGGCTCTCGCGCAGCGTCACCGGGTCGTGGAGGGTGTTGACGGTCACCCGTGCCAGGCCGCGTTCGTCGAGCACCCGCTCCAGCTCGTCGTCGGGCAGCCAGGCCATCAGCGCCTTGCCCACGCCGGAGGCGTGCAGCGGCGCCCGGGAGCCCAGGCGGGTGATCATGCGCATCATCTGCGGCGATTCGCTCTGGGCCAGGAACACCGCGGTGCTGCCGTCGCGCACGCCGAGGTTGGCGGTCTCGCCGGTCTGGGCGGTCAGCCGGCGCAGGAAGGGCCGGCTGGCGGCGACGAAGTCGCGGGCCTCGAGGAAGCTGTTGCCGATGCGGAAGGTCTTGACGTCGATCTTCCACAGCCCGAGCTCGTTGTCCTGGGTGATGAAGCCCTGGCTCTGCAGGGCCTGGAGCAGCCGATGGGTGGTGGAGGGGGCGAGGTCGGCCTGCTCGGCGATCTCGGACAGCGCCAGGCCGCCGGGATTGCCCGCCAGGCGCTCCAGCAGGTTGAGTCCGCGCACCAGAGACTGGCTGTGACCGCCGCTGCCCTTGCCGCTTGCCGGGCGTCCCGCCGTTCTGCGCTTGCCTTCACTCACTGCCTGATCTCCTGCTGCGACTGCTCGAGTAGTCGTTCAGCATACCGCGTCGGGCGAGAACTGTCTTGCCAGCGGAAATGGTTTCCAACTTGCCGGCCTGAGCGGAAGGAACAAACGAGAAGGCCGCCTCGGGCGAAGCGGCCGGGAGTGCGCCGTGGAATGGCGGGGAAAGTGAAACGGCCCGCGCGTCAGACGTCGTTGCGGAACACGCGGTCGCTGCCGGGCAGCACCAGGTTGAGCACGATGGCGCACAGCGCGCCGGGGATCAGCCCGGACTCGATGATCGCCTGGACGTTGTCGGAGAGGCCGGCGTAGAGCCCTTCCTGGGCCGGCAGGCCGATGGCCGCCGACAGCGAGACGCCGATGATCACCATGTTGCGGCGGTTGAAGGGGATGTGGGACAGCATCTTGATGCCGGCGCTGGCGATCATGCCGAACATGATCAGCACCGCCCCGCCGAGCACGGCGTTGGGGATGCTCGAGATCAGCCCGCCGAGCTTGGGCAGCAGCCCCGCCAGCACCAGGAAGACGCCGCCGATGGCCACCACGAAGCGGCTGACCACGCCGGTCAGCGCCACCATGCCGACGTTCTGGCTGAAGCTGATCTGCGGGAAGGCGTTGAACAGGGCGGCGAACACGCTGGCCAGGCCGTCGGCCATCACCCCGCCGGAGAGCTCCTTGGCCGTGGGTTCGCGGTCGAGGCCCCCGGCGGTGGTGCCGACGATGTCGCCGATCGACTCGGCGCAGGTCACCACCGCCAGCAGCACCACCGGCAGGATGGCGGCCAGGTGGAACTCGAGGCCGATGGTCAGCGGCATGGGCAGCGAGACCCAGTCCGCCGAGGCGATCTGGCCGAAGTCGACCAGGCCGAAGGCGGTGGCCGTCGCGTAGCCCGCGACCAGTCCGATCAACGGCGCGGCCTCGGACCAGATGCCGCGGCCGAACTGGTGCAGGCCCAGGGTGACCAGCAGCACCAGCGCCGCCAGCAGCAGGTTGTGCAGGGCGCCGAAGTCCTCGGCGCCGAAGCCGCCGCCGGCGTAGGCGAAGCCCACCGGCATCAGCAGGGTGCCGAGCATGATCACGAAGGTGCCGGTGACCACCGGCGGGAACAGGAAGCGGAACCAGGGCAGGAAGAGCCCCACCAGCGCCATGGCGATGCCGCCGCACAGCGCCGCGCCGAGCGCGGCCGGCAGGCCCATGCCCACGGCGATGGGAATCAGCACCGGCACGAAGCCGAAGCTGGTGCCCATGACGATCGGCAGGCGGGCGCCGATCGGCCCCAGCCCCAGCGACTGCACCAGGGTCGCGATGCCGGCGACGAACATCGCCGCCTGGATCATGAAGGCGGTCTGGTCCTCGGGCAGGTCGGCGGCGCCGGCGATGATGATCGGCACGGTGACGTTGCCGACGAACATCGCCAGCACGTGCTGCAGCCCCAGCGGAATGGCCCGGCGCAGGGGCGGCATGGTATTGACGTCGTGGGTGCTGCGCACCCGTGGTGTAGCCGCCTCGCCGGCGGTTTCGGGGGTCGACATGGTGGTGGCTCCTGTTGTCGTTGTTGAAGCGGAAACCCTGTGATGTGTCCTGTCGCTTTACGGTTTACCGTTCGCTACGCCCTCAGCGCCCGGGCCGCGCGGTCGTGGCGGGCTATCAGGTCGTCGAGGTTGACGCCCAGTGGCCGGCCCTCGGCCACCCGCCACTGTCCGGCGACCATCACCCGGTCGGCGCGGTGGGCGCCGCACAGCAGCAGGGCGGCGACGGGATTCTCGGCGCCGGAGAAGCGGGCCTCGTCGAGCCGGAACAGCGCCAGGTCGGCCTGCTGGCCGGGCGCCAGGCCGCCGATGTCGTCGCGGCCCAGGCAGCCGGCCGAGCCGCGGGTCGCCCAGCGGATCACGTCGTCGTGGCTGACCTCGCTCGGCGCGTAGCGCAGCCGGCCGAGCAGCAGCGCCTGGCGCATCTCCTCGGCGAGGTTGGAATGGTCGTTGGAGGCCGAGCCGTCCACCGCCAGGCCCACCGGGCAGCCGGCGGCCTCCAGCTCCAGGGTGCGGCACAGCCCCGAGCCCAGCACCATGTTCGACGACGGGCAGTGGGCGATGCCGGTGCCGGCGGCGCCGAGCCGGGCGATTTCGCCGTCGTCGAAGTGGATGCCGTGGGCCAGCCAGGTGCGCGACGAGAGCCAGCCGGTGGCCTCCAGATAATCCAGCGGGCGCATGCCGAACAGCCGCTCGCAGTAGGCGGTCTCGTCCTCGGTCTCGGCCAGATGGGTGTGCAGGCGTACGTCCCTGGCCTCGGCCAGCCGCGCGCTCTCCTGCATCAGCTCGCGACTCACCGAGAACGGCGAGCAGGGCGCCAGGGCGATGGTGGTCATGGCGCCGTCGCCGCGCTGGTGATAGGCGTCGATCAGTCGCGCGCTCTCGTCGAGGATGGTGCGCTCGTCCTGCACCACCGACTGCGGCGGCAGGCCGCCGTCGTCGCGGCCCACGCTCATCGAGCCGCGGGTCAGGGCGGCGCGCACGCCGAGCCGGCGGGCGGTCGCCACCTGGACGTCGATGGCGTTCGTCAGCGCGCCGGAGAACACGTAGTGATGGTCGGCCACGGTGGTGCAGCCGCTCATCAGCAGCTCGACCATGGCCAGCTCGCTGGCGACTTCCAGCTGCTCCTCGGTGAGGTTGGCCCAGACGTCGTAGAGCGTCGTCAGCCAGGGGAACAGTTCCTTGTTCAGCGCCGGCGAATAGGCGCGGGTCAGGGTCTGATAGAAGTGATGGTGGGTGTTCACCAGGCCGGGCAGCAGCACGTGCTGCGAGGCGTCGAAGCTGGCATCGATCGGCGTGGCGGGCGTGGCGCCCGCCGGCACGGCCTCGACGATGCGCTCGTTGCGGATCACCACCCCGCCGGCGGCGGCGGGATCGCTGCAGGCACGCGGGTGGCGAATCCACAGGGTCTGGGCATTGGCGGTCATGTTGTCCTCCCGAGGGTGCGGTGGACAACAAAGGGTTACCCAAGCCCCGTCAGGCATCGGAGCGGAGTCTTGGTTCAGGTGCCTTTGTTGTGTTGTGTACGGCGTCTGTGTCGCATGCCAGAACAGTATTGTGTACAACCCGGGGCGCTGTCGAGCCCGTCTCACGACGAAAGTCTTAGAGGGTCTAACGGAGCCGGGCGTTTTCGCCCGGCCAAAAAAACCGCCGCGTCGAGGACGCGGCGGTGGCGAGAGGCAAGGCCGGCGGCGTACGGGGCGCCGTGACGGCTCAGTGGGTGTCGTCGTCGGTCTGCCGGGCCGTGGCTTTCATCTGCCTCGGATCGCGGCCCAGCGGATGGGGCTCGCCGCGCTCCTTGGCCAGGCGGATCTGCTTCTGGCGCTCGCGGGCGGCGGCGCGGGTCTTCTCCGGCAGCGAGTCGAAGCAGTGCGGGCAGCTGACGCCGGGCTCGTAGGTCTCGGCCTGCTGGTCCTCGGCGGAGATCGGCATGCGGCAGGCGTGGCACTGGTCGTACTCGCCCTCGCTGAGGTCGTGGCGCACGGTCACGCGGTTGTCGAACACGAAGCAGTCGCCGCGCCACATCGATTCGTCCTCGGGCACCTTCTCGAGGTAGTTGAGGATGCCGCCCTTGAGGTGGAAGACCTCCTCGAAGCCCTCGTTGAGCATGAAGCTGGAGGCCTTCTCGCAGCGGATGCCGCCGGTGCAGAACATCGCCACCTTCTTGTGGCGGCTCGGGTCGTAGTGCGCCTTCACGTACTCCGGAAACTCGCGGAACGACTTGGTCTGCGGGTCGACGGCGCCCTCGAAGGAGCCGATGGCGACCTCGTAGTCGTTACGGGTGTCGATCACCAGCACCTCGGGGTCGGCGATCACCGCGTTCCACTGCTCGGGATCGACGTAGGTGCCGACGGTGTCGTTGGGGTCAACGCCGTCCACGCCCATGGTCACGATCTCGCGCTTGAGCTTGACCTTGGTGCGATAGAAGGGGTGCTCGTCGCAGAAGGATTCCTTGTGATCGACGTCGGCCAGGCGCGGGTCGCGGGCCAGCCAGGCGAGCAGGGCGTCGATGCCCTCGCGGGTGCCGGACACGGTGCCGTTGATGCCCTCGCGGGCCAGCAGCAGGGTGCCTTTCACGTCGTGCTCGAGCATGGCCTGGCGCAGGGGCTCGCGCAGGTCTTCGAAATCGTCGAGGGTGACGAACTTGTACAGGGCGGCAACGACGATGCCCCCCGCGGTCTGAGGTGTGGTCATGGTGATCTCCTGGTTGTCGTCCTCGCAAAGGACGGACCGGGTTGGGGTGGCGGCATTCTACCCCTCCGCCGACGCGTGCGCATCCCGGGCTCGGACGCAACGACCCCGGCGCGGGGCCGGGGTCGTCAGCGGGGCGAGAGGGCTGTCGGGCGATCAGCCCTCGAAGCTGGTCTCGGAGTAGAGCACCCGCACGCGCTTGGTGTGGGCGACCTGGCTCAGGGCATCCAGCGCCTTCTGGCCGTAGTCCTTGTTGACGTCGATCACCACGTAACCGATGCGATCGTTGGTCTGCAGGTACTGGCCGAGGATGTTGATGTCGTTCTCGGACAGCACCTTGTTGATCTCGGACATCACGCCCGGCACGTTGTCGTGGATGTGCAGCAGGCGATGCTTGCCCGGATGCGACGGCAGCGCCACCTCGGGGAAGTTGACCGAGGTGATGGTGGTGCCGTTGTCGGAGTAGGTCACCAGCTTCTCGGCGACCTCGATGCCGATGTTCTCCTGGGCCTCCAGGGTGGAGCCGCCGATGTGCGGGGTGAGGATGACGTTGGCCAGGCCGCGCAGCGGGCTGACGAACTCCTCGTTGTTGCCCTTGGGCTCGACCGGGAAGACGTCCACGGCGGCGCCGTTGAGGCGGCCGGCCTTGAGCGCCTCGGCCAGGGCCTCGATCACCACCACGCTGCCGCGGGAGGCGTTGATCAGGATGCTGCCCGGCTTCATCAGCGCGATCTGCTCCTCGCCGATCATCCAGCGGGTGGAGGGCAGGTCCGGCACGTGCAGGCTGACGATGTCGGCGCGGGCCAGCAGCTCTTCGAGGCTACCCACCTGGCGGGCGTTGCCCATGCCCAGCTTGGTCACCACGTCGTAGTAGATGACGTCGAAGCCGAGCGATTCGGCCAGCACCGAGAGCTGGGCGCCGATGCTGCCGTAGCCGACGATGCCGAGCACCTTGCCGCGAGCCTCGTGGGAATTCTTGGCCGACTTCAGCCAGCCGCCCTCGTGGGCACGGGTGCTCTTCTCGGGGATGCCGCGCAGCAGCATGATCGATTCGGCCAGTACCAGCTCGGCCACCGAGCGGGTGTTGGAGTAGGGCGCATTGAAGACCGGGATGCCACGCACCAGGGCCGCGTCCAGGTCGACCTGGTTGGTGCCGATGCAGAAGCAGCCCACGGCCACCAGTTTCTCGGCGGCGCTGAACACGCGCTCGTTGAGCTGGGTACGGGAGCGGAGGCCGATGAAATGGACGTCGCGGATCTTCTCGATCAGCGTTTCCTCGTCCAGCGAGGTCGGCAGGTGCTCGATGTTGGTGTACCCGGCGTTGAGGAAGTGGTCCACCGCGCTCTGGTGGATGCCCTCGAGCAGCAGGATCTTGATCTTGCTCTTGTCCAGGGACGTCTTGGCCATGGTCGAATCAACCCTTCTACGGTGCGCGCCGCATACCGCTCAGGCCGGTGCTGGAGCCCTCCGGAAGGGCGGAAGCCTGAACCGCTGTCGGCTCGAAATGAGGTGGCTCATGCTACCACAGCGCGGAAATCCCAGGATGAAAATGCTGCGTCGCCGACTTGAGCTACGTGCATGATGAGGCGCGCAGCGGGACCGTCGGCCGGGATGCTCGGGGCAGACGACCCCCGGGGGGGAGCGTGTATACTGTCGCCCTCATGGTGGGAGCGACCGACGAGGAAAGCCATGGCGGAACAGCAAAGCCGTCCCCCGGACGAGGCCGATGGCCGGACCAGTGACGAGTCCGCGCCGGCGGACTTCGCCGCGACCGTCGAGCGCCTGGAGGCGCTGGTGGAGCGGCTGGAGTCCGGCGAACTGACGCTGGAGGGTTCGCTGGACGCCTTCGAGCAAGGCGTGCGCCTGACCCGTGACGCCCAGCGCCGCCTCGACGAGGCCGAACTCAAGGTCCGTACCCTGACCGAAGGCGAGGGCGGCGGCATCGACCTGCAGCCCTTCGCCCCGCCCGCGGAGGACGATGGTGAACGCTGACACTCTGGTGGCGCGACTGGCCGCCGATCGCGCACGGGCCGATGCCCGCCTGGAGACGCTCTTCGCCCGCCCGGCGGTCGCCGATGCCCGCCTCGAGGCGGCGATGCGCCACGGCGTGCTGGTCGGCGGCAAACGGCTGCGGCCGGTGCTGGTCTACGCCGCCGGCCGCGCCCTGGGCGCCGCCGATACCGAGCTGGACGCCCCGGCCGCGGCCCTGGAGCTGGTCCACGCCTACTCGCTGGTCCACGACGACCTGCCGGCGATGGACGACGACGATCTGCGCCGTGGCCAGCCCACGGTGCATCGCGCCTATGACGAGGCCACGGCGATCCTCGCCGGCGACGCCCTCCAGGCGCTTGCCTTCGAGGTGCTGGCCGAGACCGCCCATCCGCGGCTGCCGGCGATGATCGCCACCCTGGCCCACGCCGCCGGCCGTGACGGCATGGTCGCCGGCCAGGCGCTGGACCTCGCCGCGGTGGGCGGCCACCCTGACGTCACCGCGCTGGCCACCATGCATCGCCACAAGACCGGCGCGCTGATCCGCGCCGCGGTGCGCCTGGGGGGACTGGTCGCGGTGACCGAGGACGATCCCCGGCTGGCCGCCATGGAACGCTACGCCGAGGCCATCGGCCTGGCCTTCCAGGTCCACGACGACGTGCTCGACGTCACCGGCGATACCGCTACCCTGGGCAAGGCCTCCGGCGCCGATGCCGCCCGCGCCAAGCCCACCTACCCGAGCCTGCTGGGCCTCGAGGGCGCCCGCGCCCGGGCCGATGAGTTGGTCGAGGAAGGCGTGGCGGCGCTGGCGCCGCTGGGCGAAGCCGCCGCGCCCCTGGCCGAGCTGGCCCGATACATGATCGAGCGTGACCACTGAGGCGGCCTCCGGCCGCCCTGACAGATAGAGTCTTCATGAAGCTGTTCGATGACATTCCGCGCGAGCGTCCGGCCACGCCGCTGCTCGACACCCTGGAAACGCCGGCCGCCCTGCGTGCCATGGACGACGCCCAGCTTGCCCGGGTGGCCGACGAACTGCGCGCCTACCTGCTCTACAGCGTGGGCGTCTCGGGCGGCCACTTCGGCGCCGGCCTCGGCGTCGTGGAACTCACCGTGGCGCTGCATCATGCCCTGGAAACGCCCCACGACCGTCTGGTGTGGGACGTCGGCCACCAGGCCTATCCGCACAAGATCCTCACCGGGCGCCGCGAGGCCATGACCGGCATCCGCCAGTACGGCGGGCTGGCCGCCTTCCCGCGGCGCGCCGAGTCCGAGTACGACACCTTCGGCGTCGGCCACTCCAGCACCTCGATCTCCGCGGCGCTGGGCATGGCGCTGGCGTCCCGGGCCCGCGGCGAGAACCGCCGCGCCTGCGCGGTGATTGGTGACGGCGCCCTGACCGCCGGCATGGCCTTCGAGGCCCTGGCTCACGCCGGCCACGTCGACGCCAATCTGCTGGTGGTGCTCAACGACAACGAGATGTCGATCTCCGAGAACGTCGGCGGCCTGGCCAGCTATCTGGCGCGCATCCTCGCCAGCAAGCCCTACACCAGCATGCGCGAGGGCGGCAAGAAGGTGCTCTCGCACCTGCCCGGCGCCCTGGAGCTGGCGCGGCGCACCGAGGAGCACATGAAAGGCATGGTCAGCCCGGCCACGCTGTTCGAGGAGATGGGCTTCAACTATATCGGCCCCATCGACGGCCACGACCTGCCGACGCTGGTCCACACCCTGCGCAACATGCGCGACATGGACGGCCCGCAGTTCCTGCACGTGAAGACCCGCAAGGGCCGCGGCTTCCTGCCCGCCGAGGCCGACCCCATCGGCTACCACGCCATCACCAAGCTGGAAAAGGGTGAGCCGGAGAAGAAGGACACCCCGCCGCCGCTCAAGCCGGCGCCCGCGCCTGCGCCCGAGCCGGAACCCAAGCCCAAACCCAAACCTAAAAAGTACTGCAACGTCTTCGGCGACTGGCTGTGCGACATGGCGGCGGCGGACGAGCGGCTGATCGGCATCACCCCGGCGATGCGCGAGGGCTCTGACCTGATTCGCTTCTCCCAGGAATACCCGGAGCGCTACTTCGACGTGGCGATCGCCGAGCAGCACGCGGTGACGCTGGCCGCCGGCATGGCCTGCGAGGCCATGAAGCCGGTGGTGGCGATCTACTCCACCTTCCTGCAGCGCGGCTATGACCAGCTGATCCACGACGTGGCGGTGCAGGAACTGGACGTGACCTTCGCCATCGACCGCGCCGGCCTGGTCGGCGAGGACGGCCCGACTCACCACGGCGCCATGGACCTGTCCTTCCTGCGCTGCGTGCCGGGCCTGGTGGTGCTGGCGCCGGCCGACGAGGCTGAGTGCCGGGCCATGCTCAGTGCCGCCTACCATCACGACGGCCCCGCGGCGGTGCGCTATCCGCGCGGGACCGGCCCGGGCAGCGAGATGCCCGAGCACCTGGAACCGCTCGCCATCGGCGAGGCCGAGCCCCGGCGGCGCGCCGGCGGCGAGGGCCCGAAGGTCGCCCTGCTGGCCTTCGGCAGCCTCAACGGCCCCGCCGCCGAGGTGGCCGAGCGACTCGACGCCACCCACCTGAACATGCGCTCGGTGAAGCCGCTGGACCGCGACGCGGTGCTGGCCGCCGCCGCCGAGCACGACCTGCTGGTGACCCTGGAGGAGAACGTGGTCGCCGGCGGCGCCGGCAGCGGCGTCAATGAGCTGCTGATGGCGGAGGGCCACCGCGGCGCGGTGCTCAACCTGGGGCTGCCCGACGCCTTCGTCGAACACGGCAAGCCCGCCGAGCTGCTGGCCGAGTGCGGCCTCGACGCCGACGGCATCGAGGCGGCGATCCGCCGCCGGCTGGCGGGCGATGCGACCGAATCGGGAGAAGCCCCATGAGAATGATGATCTTCATCGGCGCCCTGCTGGGCTTCCTGGTCGGCGGCCCCATCGGGCTGCTGGTCGGCGGCGGCCTGGGCTACTGGCTGGCGCGCCGCCTGCGCAAGAGCATGCTCGGCAAGCTGGCCGGCATCCAGGCGCAGTTCCTCGAGTCGACCTTCGCGGTCATGGGCTGCCTGTGCAAGGCCGACGGCCGGGTCTCCGAGGACGAGCTCGAGGCCTCGCGCACCCTGTGGGACCGCCTGCGCCTCAACGAGCAGCAGCGCGCCAAGGCCCGGGCCGACTTCACCCGCGGCAAGGCGGCGGACTTCGATCTGGACGCGGAGCTGGCCAAGGTGCGCCAGATCGTCGGCGCCCAGCCGGCGCTGCGTCAGGTGTTCCTGCAGGTGCAGCTGGCGGCGGTCGCCGCCGACGGCCAGATGCACCCCGCCGAGCACGAGATGCTGATGCGGGTGATGCGCGGCCTGGGCTGCTCCGAGGAGGAGATCGCCCGCATCGAGGCGATGCTCCGCGGCGGCGGTGGCGCCGGCGCCGCGGCCGAGTCCGGGCCGACCCTCGAGGAGGCCTACCAGGTGCTGGGCGTGTCGTCCGAGGCCAGCGACGCCGAGATCAAGAAGGCCTATCGCCGTCTGATGAGCGAGAACCACCCCGACAAGCTCGCCGCCAAGGGCATGCCGGAGAGCATGCGCGAGGTGGCCAAGGAGCGCACCAGCGAGATCGGCAACGCCTACGAGCGCATCCGCAAGGCCCGCGCCGCTGCCTGACCGCACGCACCTCACCAGGCACCATCACCACAAGCCCTCGGCCTCGGTCGGGGGCTTCGTGCATCGGCCGGGAGGCGAGATCGTGCTTGCCGGATCGTCGCGCGCCCCCTAGGATGCGCGGCGCCTCGCCGTGACCGCGGCGAGCGACACGACGATCCCGGAGATTCCCCTGATGTCATTCGGAGCCTTTTCCCTCCTGCCGCCCGTGCTGGCTATCCTGCTGGCGCTGGTGACGCGCAACGTCATTCCGGCGTTGTTCTGTGGTGTCTGGCTGGGCGCCACCATGCTGGCGGGCGGCACCCAGCTGACGACCATGGGGCTCGAGGGCTCCGAGTACCTGATCTACCTGTCGTCGATCCCGCTCAACTTCTACGCCTGGCTGGCGCTGGGGCTGATCGTCTTCCTGGTCGTCACCCAGGGCGATTACGGCCCGATGGCCCGGGCCGAGCAGCGCGCCCGTACCACCGGCGAGGTGATGGCCGAGGGCGCCAACCCGCCTTCCGGCCACGAGGTCGAGGAGATGGTCTCGGTGCCGGAACACCAGGCCCGCAAGCGCAACATGCTGGTGCCGATCGGCGTGCTGGTGGGGATGATTCCCCCGCTGTTCCTGTGGACCGGAGGCTACCCCGAGAACGATCTGGTCACTGCCGTGGGCGAGGCCGACGGCGGCCAGTCGATTTTGATCGCCACCTTCGTGGCGGTGGCCGTGGGGCTCGTCATGGGCATGGCCCAGAAGCTGTTCGACTTCCGCGAGGCCATGGAGATCGTGGTCGACGGCATCAAGAGCATGACCCTGGTCTACATCATCCTCACCCTGGCCTGGTCGATCGGCAGCGTGACCACCGAGCTCGGCACCGCCGACTACCTGGTGACCCTGGCCGAGGCCAGCATCGCGCCGAGCCTGGTGCCGGTGCTGCTGTTCCTGATCGGCGCCCTGGTGGCCTTCACCACCGGCACCTCCTACGGCACCTTCGCCATCCTGATCCCCATCGCCATGCCGGTGGCCATGGCCATGGACCTGCCGCTGGCGCTGGCCATCGCGGCGGTGCTCAGCGGCGGCATCTTCGGCGATCACTGCTCGCCGATCTCGGACACCACCATCCTGTCCTCGGCGGGGTCGTCCTGCGACCACATCGATCACGTGCGCACGCAGCTGCCTTATGCGATCACCGCGGGCCTGGCCGGCATCCTGGCGTTCTTCGTCGCCGGCCTGTCCGGCAGCGCCCTGATCGGCGGGGCCACCGGTGCCGTCGCGATGGTGGCCACGGCCCTGGTGCTGCGTCGCTGCTGGGGCCTGTCGGCCGAGCGGGCCGGTGCCTGACCCCGCCGAGCGCTCGCACGTCCACATGCGAAGAAGCCCCCGACCTCGGTCGGGGGCTTCTTGCATTCGGGGCCGGCGCCGCTTAGCTGCCGCGATAGGTGGAATACCCATAGGGGCTAAGCAGCAGCGGGATATGGTAGTGCTGGTCGGTGTCGGTCACCTCGAAGGGCACCGGGATCTCGGGGAAGAAGGTCCGGGTGTCGTGATCGGCGAACCAGTCGCCGGTCTCGAAGGTCACGCGGTAGACGCCCGGGGTGAAGGCCCGGCCGTCGGGATAGAGCGCCGAGATGCGGCCCGACTCGGCGGTGGTGCCGGTGGCCAGGGCCTCCCAGCCGCTCTCGGTGCGCTGCTCGAGCTGGACCTCGACGCCCGGCGACGGCTGGCCGGACTGGATGTCGAGCACGTGCACGCTGAGCGGATTGTCGGCGGCCAGGGCCGGGGCGGCGGCGCACAGGCCGAGGGCGGCGATCAGCGTTCGGGAAAGGCGCATGGAAAGCTCTCCTGTGGGGATGGAGACGCCAGCCTGACAGCGTCTCGCCGTCGCCTCCCTGACGGCGAGATGACGACTTTGTAATGGGCAGCCCGCGCGCGACGGGCTAGCCTGTGGCGTCATTTCACGAGGGCCCGATCGATGCGCATCCTGATGGTGGAGGACGAGAGCAAGACCGCCGACTACCTGGCCCGGGGGCTGGGCGAGGCCGGCTATCGGGTCGAGGTGGCCCGGGACGGGCTGGACGGCCGCCACCTGATCGAGGAGGCCGACTTCGACCTGATCATCCTCGACGTCATGCTGCCGGGTCTCGACGGCTGGGAGCTGCTGCGCCTGATCCGGCGCAGCAGCCAGGTGCCGGTGCTGTTCCTGACCGCTCGGGACGCCGTGGAATATCGGGTCAAGGGGCTGGAGCTGGGTGCCGACGACTACCTGGTCAAGCCGTTCTCGTTCGTCGAGCTGCTGGCCCGGGTGCGGACCCTGCTACGCCGTGGCCCACCCCGCGAGCGGGAGCGCTTCCAGGTGGCCGACCTGCACATGGACGTGCTGAAGCGGCGGGTGACCCGGGGCGAGTCGCGGCTGTCGCTGACCAACCAGGAGTTCGCCCTGCTGCAGCTGCTGCTCGAGCGCGAGGGCGAGGTGCTGTCGCGGACCCTGATCGCCGCCGAGGTATGGGGGATGAACTTCGACAGCGACACCAACGTGGTCGAGGTGGCCGTGCGGCGGCTGCGGGCCAAGGTGGACGATCCCTTCCCGCGCCGGCTGATCCACACCGAGCGCGGCATGGGCTACGTGCTGGAGGAACGCCCGTGATGCGCGTGCCGGCCTCCCTGTCGCTGCGGCTGTCGCTGCTCTTCGCCCTGGTGACCCTGCTGCTGCTCGGCGGCCTCGGGGCCTATCTCTATCACGCCCTGGGCCAGCAGATCGCCTGGCGCGACGACCGGATGCTGCAGGGCCGTCTCGAGCGCATGGAGGCGCTGCTGGACGACGGCGAGAGCATCGCGGCGCTGCGCCGCCGGCCGCTGCTCTACGCCAACATGCTGGGCAATCGCGAGAGCCTGCTGTGGATGCTCGATGCCCGGGGCGCGCCGCTGATCGAGGTCAACCCGCCGGGCCTGCCGGTGCCCGCGCTGCCGTCGGCGCCGGAGGGGCGCCTCGACGAGCATCCCGCCGTCGCATCGACGCGGCTGGCCTGGCGCAGCGTCGAGCACGACGGGCGCCGCCTGACCCTGGTGGCCGGCAAGACCCTCGAGGAACGCGAGCGCATGCTGGCCGCCTATCGGCTGCGGCTGTGGCTCGCCATGGGCGCGGGCGCGGTGCTGGCCTGCGGGCTGGGCTGGGTCGTCGCCCGGCGCGGACTGCGTCCGGTCAGGCGGCTGGCCGAGCGGGCGCGCACCATCGACGTGGCGCATCTGCATCAGCGGCTGGAGGCCAGCGACGAGGCGGCGGAGCTGCGAGAGCTGAGCCGCGCGCTCAACCAGATGCTGGCGCGTCTGGAGGAAGGCTTCGCCCAGCTGTCGCGCTTCTCCGAGGACCTGGCCCACGAGATGCGCACGCCGCTGGGCAACCTGCTGGGGGCGACCCAGCAGGTGCTGCAGCGGGAACGCTCGCCGGAAGAATATCGCCAGCTGCTGGGTTCCCACGTCGAGGAGTACGAGCGCCTCTCGCGCATGATCGAGACCATGCTGTTCCTGGCGCGCACCGAGCAGCCGTCGAGGACGCTGCCGCGTGAGGCGATCGAGCTGCGGGCGCTGGTCGAGCCGCTGTGCGACTACTTCGAGGGCATGGCCGAGGACGATGGCCGCGCACTGATCAACTGCACGCAGGGGCGGGTGACGGCCAACCTCGACCTGCTGCGCCGGGCGCTCGCCAACCTGATCGACAACGCGCTGCGCCATGGCGACGGCGGCACCGAGATCCGGCTGGTATCGCTCGCGGAGGACGGGTGGCGGCGCATTGGGGTGGTCAGCCACGGGGCGCCGATTCCCGATGCGCAGCGGGAGCGGCTCTTCGAGCGCTTCTATCGCGGTGATCCAGCACGGTCGCGGCCGGCGGGCACCGGCGGCCTGGGGCTGGCCATCGTGCGCTCCGTGGCGCAGCTGCACGGCGGGGAGGCCTGGTGCGAAAGCGACGCGGCCGCTACCGTCTTCTGGCTCAGTCTGCCGGTGGACGGCGGTCGAGCCGCCAACTGAGCGCTCTGGCAGCTTGTGCCAGCACAAAAAAGCCCCCGACCGAGGTCGGGGGCTTCTTGCATCGGGACGCCGGGATGCGGTCGCGATCAGGCTAGCGGCGGACGGCCGGGGGCGAGGTTCCTTCCTCAGCCCTGAGTGGCCTGGCGGGCCAGCTCGGTAGCATTGTCGCTGGAGGCGATGTGGGTCTGCTGCTGGCGAGCGTTCAGCCGCAGGCGCGCCTGGGCCATGGCCTCGCTGGCGCCCCAGGTGGCGACGACGTCTTCCTGGCTGGCGTCCTGCGCCGCGGCGCCCTGGGCGGAAGCGGTGGACAGCGGCTGCTGGTTCAGCGTCAGGGCGCGCTCGGACGCGTTGTCGGCCTGGGCGGCGAGGGGCAGGGCGGCGAGCAGCAGGCTGGCGGCGATCATCTTGGTCTTCATGGGGGACTCCTCTCTCGAATCGGTATCTGGTACGTGTGGCATCCGGTGTGTCCCGGGCCGTTCGATGTGGAGAATAATAGTAGCATGCTAAATGTAATCAAAGACACATTTAGCTATGGCAGCGATAAGATCGGCCTATCCGACGATGTCGAATGGATGGGGCGTCAGCCCGAATAGGGCAGCACGTCGACGACCACGGCGGCGAAGTGGCAGGCGCTGCCGCCCATCACGCACAGGTGCCAGGCCGCGTGGTTGAAGGGGATGGCGCGGACGGCGAAGAACACCAGGCCCAGCGAGTAGGTCAGCCCGCCGCCGACCAGCAACGCGAGGCCGGTGGCGGTGAAGGCGGTGGGCAGTTCACCGGCGGCCAGCACGATCAGCCAGCCCATCAGCAGGTAGTTGCCCATGTGTAGGCCGCCCAGCGTGAAGGGACGCATGAGTTTCAGGCCGATGCCGGCCACGGCCAGGGTCCAGATCACCGCCAGCAGCGGCGTGCCGACGGAGTCGCGCAGGTTGACCAGCAGGAAGGGCGTGTAGGTGCCGGCGATCAGGGCGTAGATCGCGCAGTGGTCGAGCATGCGGAAGGCGCGCTTGAGGCCGGGATGGCGCGTGCCGTGATAGAGGGTGGAGGCGGTGTAGAGCAGCACCAGGGTGGTGCCGTAGAGGGAGACCGCGGTGAGCTTGTAGGGGCCGTCGTTCAGCTCGCGGCTGCCCAGGGCGATCAGCGTCACCAGGCCGGCGACGCTGAGCAGCGCGCCCACGCCATGGCTGACGCTGTGCAGCAGCTCCTCGAGGAGCGAATAGCCGGGGTCGTCGCGGGGCGAGGGTCGAGGCATGACGGGCACCTCCCATTGTCCTTCGACGGCGGCGTCGAAGGGGAGGTTCCCGTCAGTTCACTCCGCTGAGACGGTGTCCGAACGTCGGCGAGCGCAGACGCGGCTCAGGCAAAGCCTAGGACTTGCGTTCGATATCCACGTCGCTGGCCTGGGTGAAGTCGTCCAGGGCCATCATGTGGCCGAGCTTGCCGGCCTTGGTGGAGAGATAGTGCTCGTTGTGCGGGTTGAGGCCGGTGGTCAGGCTGACCCGCTCGCTGACCTCGACGCCGACCCGGGTCAGGGCATCGACCTTGCGCGGGTTGTTGGTCATTAGCCGGAGCGCGCCGATGCCCAGCCGTTCGAGCATCGGCAGGCAGAGGTCGTAGCGGCGCAGGTCGGCATCGAAGCCGAGCTGCTCGTTGGCTTCCACGGTGTCGGCGCCCTGGTCCTGCAGGTGGTAGGCGCGGATCTTGTTGAGCAGGCCGATGCCGCGGCCTTCCTGGCGCAGATACAGCAGCACGCCGCGGCCCTCGGCGGCGATGCGCTTGAGCGCCTCCTGCAGCTGATAGCCGCAGTCGCAGCGCATCGAGAACAGGGCGTCGCCGGTCAGGCACTCGGAATGCACACGGCCCAGCACCGGCGCGCCATCGTCGACGTCGCCCAGGGTCAGGGCGATGTGATCCTTGCCGGTGGCCTCGTCTTCGAAGCCGTGCATGGTGAAGGTGGCCCAGGGAGTGGGCAGCCGGGAGGCGGCGATGTAGCGAATCGTCACGGTGTACCTCGATGCATGACCATGGCGTGGCCGATGGGTATTCCCGCATTCTATCAGGACGATGACGGGCTCACGAGCAGCCCGTGCGGTTCCGATGGGGTACAATGTCGCCACATTTTCCGTGGATGAGCGCCCGCATGGAACTCAAGAACGATCGCCTTCTGCGCGCCCTGGCGCGGCAGCCCGTGGACCGCACCCCGGTGTGGATGATGCGTCAGGCCGGCCGCTACCTGCCGGAATACCGTGAGGTACGGGCCCAGGCCGGCAGCTTCATGGACCTGTGTCGCGATCGCGATCGCGCCTGCGAGGTCACCCTGCAGCCGCTGGAGCGCTATCCGCTGGATGCCGCCATCCTGTTCTCGGACATCCTCACCATCCCCGACGCCATGGGCCTGGGGCTCTACTTCGAGACCGGCGAGGGACCCAAGTTTCGCAAGCCGGTGCGCACCGCCGAGGCGGTGGACGCGCTCACCGTGCCCGACGCCGAGCGCGACCTCGACTACGTGATGAACGCGGTCTCGACCATCCGCCGCGAGCTGGGCGGCCGGGTGCCGCTGATCGGCTTCTCCGGCAGCCCCTGGACGCTGGCCACCTACATGGTGGAAGGTGCCTCCAGCAAGGACTTCCGCCACGTCAAGGCGATGCTCTACGACACGCCGGATACCATGCACCGGCTGCTCGACACCCTGGCCCACGCGGTCACCGACTACCTCAACGCCCAGATCCGCGCCGGCGCTCAGGTGGTGCAGATCTTCGACACCTGGGGCGGGGCGCTCTCGACGCCGGCCTACCTGGAGTTCTCGCTGCGCTACATGGAGCAGATCGTCGCCGGGCTGATCCGCGAGCACGAGGGTCGCAAGGTGCCGGTGATCCTGTTCACCAAGAACGGCGGCCAGTGGCTCGAGGAGATGTCGGCCTCCGGCGCCGATGCCCTGGGACTGGACTGGAGCACCGAGCTGTCCGTCGCCCGGGAGCGGGTCGGCCATCGCGTCGCCCTGCAGGGCAACCTGGACCCCAACGTGCTGTTCTCGCGGCCGTCGGCGATCCGCGCCGAGGTGGCGCGCATCCTCGACAGCTACGGCGAGGGCCCCGGCCACGTGTTCAACCTCGGTCACGGCATCAGCCAGTTCACCGACCCGGATCACGTCAGCGCCTTCATGGACGCCCTGCACGAGCTGAGCCCGGCCTATCATCAACGCATCGCCCATGACTGAGCCGGCTCGGCTCACCGCCCTGCTGCGGCGCTGGCACGACCGGCGCCGCCTGTGGGCCGGGCTGGCGCTGGCCGCCGCGCTGACGGTGGCCTGGGGCAGCCTGGTGCCGGGCGATGCGCTGCCGCGCTCGCTGCCCTGGGACAAGCTCAACCACTTCCTCGGCTATGCCGCCATCGCCGGGCTGAGCGGGCTGGCCGGGCTGCGCCTGACACTGGCCTTCGCGGCGGCGGCGCTGTTCGGCGTGGCGATCGAGTTCGCGCAGATCGCGGTGCCCGGGCGCTTCGGCGGCGATCCCGCCGATATCCTGGCCAACGCCCTGGGCGCCGGCTGTGCCGTGCTGGTGCTGTGGGGGCTTCGCCGCCGTATCATGCGCTAGATGCTGACGCTTCTGCCGGCCGCCGCGGCGGTCATGGTTTCCTTTTACTCGTCATCCTGAGGGTTTCCGATGAGCTCCTCTCTTGATACCGGCCCCGACGCTGGCCTCGATTCAGGCCCCGACGCTGGCCTCAATCCCGGTGATTCCGGCTGGTTCACCGAAGTCTTCGACAGCCACGGCAGCGCCTTCTCGCTGAAGGTGTCCGAGAAGCTGCACGAGGTGCAGAGTCCCTATCAGTACCTCGAGGTCTACGCCACCGAGACCTTTGGCCATCTGATGGTGCTCGACGGCTGCGTGATGCTGACCGACCGCGACAACTTCCTCTACCACGAGATGATCGCCCACCCGGCGCTGTTCACCCACGCCGACCCGAAGCGCGTGGTGATCATCGGCGGCGGCGACTGCGGCACCCTGCGCGAGGTGCTGCGCCATCCGGGGGTCGAGAAGGTCACCCAGATCGATATCGACGAGGAAGTGACCCGGGCCTCCGAGCGCTTCTTCCCGGCGCTCGTCGCGTCGAACGACGACCCGCGCGCCGAGCTGCGCTTCGCCGACGGCGTGAAGTGGATCGAGGAGGCGGACGACGACAGCATCGACGTGCTGATCATCGACTCCACCGACCCGGTGGGCCCCGCCGAGGGCCTGTTCAAGACCGACTTCCTGCGCCGCTGCCATCGCGTGCTGCGCCCGGGCGGCGTGCTGGTGCAGCAGAGCGAGTCGCCGCTCTATCACAGCGGCTCGATCATCCGCGAGCTGCGCCATGACATGCGCGAGGCCGGCTTCGATAGCGTGGCCACGCTGCCCTTCCCGCAGCCGGTCTATCCCTCCGGCTGGTGGAGCGTGACCCTGGCCGGCAAGGCGACCGACGTGGGCAGCTTCCGCGAGGTGGAGGCCGCGGCCAGCGAGATGCCGCTCGACTACTACACCGTCGAGGCCCATCGCGGCGCCCTGGCGCTGCCGCCTTTCATGCGGCGGCTGTTGGACGACTGACGCTGGCGTGTAGCGCTCATAGCAATGAACCCCGGCCAAGGCCGGGGTTCGTCGTTTCAGGGCGGGGCGACCGCTGTGCGGCAGACAGCGCCTACAGCCGCGGCTCGTTGGCGGGGGCCGGTTCCGCGTGGCCGCCGGCCAGGTCCAGGCTCGGCTCGTCGTGGCGACGCGGTGGCGGCGCCTGGCGCGCCACCCGGGCCGGGCTCAGCACCGCGTCTTCGGCGTCGACCTCGCGGCCGCCGGTCACCCGGGCGTGCTGTCGATCGTGGACCGCGGGTCGGCGCTCGACCGATCGGGTGACCACCGCGCCGGCGGAGAAGCCGGCGCGCTGGGCGGCCAGGTGATGGGGCAGCAGCCACAGCTCGGCCAGCAGGCGCAGGGCGACCATAGCCAGCAAGATGACGCCGCCGCCCAGGGTCAGCTCGGGCCAGGCCGACAGCCAGTCGGTCTCCGCCAGCCAGGGCGTGTGCGGCGCCAGCCACAGGCCACCGGCCGCCAGCAGGCCGAGCTGCAGGACGGCGTGGCAGAACAGCAGGGTGCGGCGCGGCAGGGGATGCCGCGGGAACAGGAAATGGCGCATATCGAGTCCTCCGGGAGTCGGCCGTCGGGAGGCCGGGCAGTCGTGCCGGCGCTCCGTGCCGGCGAGGGCGGCATCCTACCCCAGCCGGCGGCCGCGCGGCAGTGTCCGCGGATGCCGACGCCTGGGAGCCTGTCGGGCTTGACGCTGATCTATTGCAAATCCCGGGCCTTCGGCCGACGTCATTCGATCGCTCTCGCTCCTGGTGTCGCCGTTTGACGCTGGGCGTCTGCTTGCCAATGCTGTGGGGATGGGAACGGAGTCTTCCTCCCGCTCATTCACCGCGTTGGCAAGGAGCGACTATGACGACCTATATCGTGGTGGCCGATGCCGCCAGGGCCCGGGTGTTCACCCGCGACGCCCTACAGCTGGAAGAGAAGGACAGCCTGGTGCACGCCGAGGGTCGCCTGCACGAGGGCGACCTGGTGACCGACCGCGAAGGCGACGTGCACGAATCGTCCGCCACCGCCGCCCGTTCCGCCGGCGGCGAGAGCACGGCCTCCGACCATCACGAGGTCCTGTTCGCCCGTGAGGTGGCCGACCGCCTCTACCGGGCGCGGGTCGAGAACACCCTGGAGAAGCTGATCCTGGTGGCGCCGCCGCGCTTCCTGGGGCTGCTGCGCGACAAGCTCGACGGCCCCACCGCCAAGACGGTCATCCACTCCCTGGCCAAGGATCTGACCAAGGCCAGCGTCGAGGACATTCGCGAGGCGGTGAGCGACCTGCGCTGAGCCGGCGGCGACACGCGGCGACGGTTTTCCGCCCGGGGACGTCAAGTCTCCGGGCGGTTTGCCGATAGGGGCAGGGAACGGCGTTATCCCGCGTCGTCACAACGAACAATGGCTCGGCGCGGCCACGCGCCGGCATCGCACTTCCTTGTCCCGATACGCGAGAGTTCCCATGACCCCTCATGTCCCGATGCGCGGGGTGGCCCGGCCGCCTCGCCGACCCCTGCCGAGCGTCCGCCTCACCGGCGCCTCTTCGCCAGAACGCCAGGAGGCCGGCCATGCAGTTTAAGTCCCTGCGTACCCATGTCGCACTGCTGGTAGGGCTGTGCATCCTGCTGGTGGCGGCGGTGCTGGTCGGCTATGCCACCGTGTCCGCCTCACGCTCCCAGGCGCTGGTGGCTGATCAGGCCGGCGAGCTGCTGGAGGAGAACGCCGAGCAGCGCCTGCGGGCGCTGGCCGAGGCCCGCAGCGAGGAGATCCAGGGCGAGCTCGAGGGTGCCCTGGCGGTGGCCCGCGGCCTGGCCAACACCAACGCCCTGATGGGCAAGCAGGACGACGAGGGCCGGCCGCGTCTGACCATGGGGCGTCGCGAGCTCTCCAACCTGACCCGCGACGCCGTGGTCGAGAATCCCGACCTGCTCGACGCCTTCATCGGCTGGGAGCCTGACGCCTTCGGTGCCGACGCCTACTTCGCCGACATCGAGGACGGCGGCTACGGTGACGACGGCCGCTTCATGCCCTGGTGGTATCGCACCGCCGACGGCGATATCCGGGTGCTCGCGCTGGGCGACGGCATGGAGAGCGAGGAGCTCGACGATCTGGGCATCCGCCAGGGCGAGTACTATCTGTGCCCCAAGGAGACCGGGCGCACCTGCATCATCGATCCGCACTATTACGACTACGACGGCGAGCGCAAGCTGGTCACCTCCTTCAACGTGCCGATCCAGGTCGACGGTGAGTTCCGCGGCGTGGCCGGCGTGGACTTCGACGTGGCCTTCCTCCAGGGCCTGCTCACCGAGGCCAACCAGGGGCTTTACGACGGCGTGGGCGACATGGCACTGGTGGCCTCGCGCGGCATTCTCTCCGCGGCCACCCAGGCGCCCGACGCGCTGGGACGCGCGGCCGCCGACTCGCTGGATGAATCGACCCGCGAGCCGCTGGCCGCCGCCGCCAACGGCGAGACGGTCTATCGCTTCGACGAGGAAGCGGGCCGCTTCGAGCTCTATCGCCCCTTTACCGTCGGTGATGTGCCCGACCCCTGGGTGCTGGCGATCCGCCTGCCCGAGGACGCCGTGCTGGCAGGGCTTAATCGCCTCGAGGGGCAGCTTGCCGACCAGCGCCAGGCCGACTTCTGGGGCATGACCCTGGTCGGCCTGATCGTGGCTGGCCTTGGCCTGCTGGCAAGCTGGCTGCTGGGCAGCAGCATCGCCCGCCCGCTGCGCCTGCTGGCCGATCGCATGCGCGAGATCGCCTCCGGCGACGGCGACCTGACCCGCCGGTTGCCGATCCGCGGCCGCGACGAGAAGGCCGAGCTGGCGCGCCAGTTCAACGCCTTCGCCGACAAGGTCAACGACGTGCTGGTCGACGTGCGCGACAGCAGCGAGTCGGTCAACGTGGCGGCCACCGAGATCGCCCAGGGCGGCCAGGACCTGTCGCGGCGCACCGAGAACGCGGCCTCCAGCCTGCAGCAGACCTCGGCCTCGATGGAGGAGATCACCGGCACCGTCGAGCAGACCGCGGATTCCTCGCGACAGGCCAGCGGCCTGGCCAGCTCGGCCAGTGAGGTGGCGCGCCGCGGCGGCGAGGCCATGGGCCAGGTGCGCGAGACCATGCAGGGCATCACCGAGTCGTCGCGCCAGATCGCCGAGATCGTGAAGATGATGGACAGCATCGCCTTCCAGACCAACCTGCTGGCGCTCAACGCCTCGGTGGAGGCGGCCCGGGCCGGCGAGCAGGGCCGCGGCTTCGCGGTGGTGGCCGGCGAGGTGCGCCAGCTGGCCAGCCGCAGCGCCGAGTCGGCCAAGCAGATCCGCGAGCTGATCGACACCTCGGCGACCCGTACCGAGGAAGGCGAGCGCCAGGTGCAGGTTGCCGGCGAGACCATGGAGGAACTGGTGCAGAGCGTCACTCGCGTGGCCGACGTGCTGGGCGAGATCACCAGCGCCACCGGCGAGCAGAGCGACGGCATCGGCCAGGTCAACGTGGCGGTCTCGGAGCTGGACAACATGACTCAGCAGAACGCCGCCCTGGTCGAGGAGTCCACCACCGCCGCCGAGCACCTCAAGGCCCAGGCCGAGCACCTCGCCGATCTGGTCGGCGGCTTCACCCTGGCCCAGCGCTCCACCGGCGGCGCCCCGGCCCTCGGCGGTGGTCAGGCACGCCCCGCGGCGCTGCCGCACACGCACAGGGAGGAAGAGCCGGCCTGAGGTGTCGGAGCCTTTCGCCCCCTCTCCCGAACGGAAAAGCCCGGCCATATGTGCCGGGCTTTTTGGTGTCTGAAGCCAAGGCGGGGCCGCGTCAGGTGGCGAGCTCCTGAGCCCAACGGTAGAGCGTACGGGCGCTTTCGACGGCCACGGTCTCGTGCGCATCGAGCGTCAGCGAGGCGTTGCTGTTTCCTCCGCCCTGCCGTGCGGCCTTCATCTGCTGAGCGTAGCGCGACATCAGATGCTCGAGATTCATGCGTATCATGGTGAGCTTCAGCTCGAACTCGGCCTGAAGCTCCTCCAGGCCGACACGCTCGGCGGCATTCGCGCAGCGCTCGATGCGGTCTTGCAGCGTGTTGTCCACAAGCCGCCTGGTGGCCTGGAGTCTGGGGATAAGGTCGTGGGCGGAGAGAATTTCGGGCATGGAGGCTGCCTGATGCGGAAGTGGCGCTTCAGCCATCGGCGGGATGCCTGATGGCTTTAGATGTCCACCAGGTCAATTCCAGTACCAAGCCGATCTCGATGCATGTCTTGGGAACATTTGGTCAGGGCCCTAAAGTGCTTCATGCTGCTGCCGATACATCAGGAAGATTCCTTACAGCACTCATCAAGAGGCGATTACCATGCCAGCCATTTCAGCACTCGGCGTCGGGTCCGGTCTTGATCTCAATGGCCTGCTCGATCAGCTGCGCTCCTCCGAGCGTCAGAGACTCGTTCCGATCTCGGAGCAGAGAACGGAAGAGCAGGCGAAGATCTCGGCCTATGGCAGGCTGCAATCCGGCCTCGAGAAGCTGCAGGGCGCGGTGGATACGCTCAATGATGCTTCCACCTACACCAATCTCACGGCGAATGTGCAGGGCGATGGCATGACGGCTTCCGTCGGCGAGGAAGCCAGCGCCGGGCGCTACGAGATCACCGTGAACCAGACCGCGCGCGCTGGTAGCTTGGCCAGCCAGGGCGTAAGTGATCCCAGCGCGGCGCTGGTCGGTGCAGGCGGGGACACCCTGACGCTCACCTTCGATGGTCGCAGCGATAGCACGGTCACTCTTGCCGAAGGGGATTCCCTCGAGGACATCCGCGATGCCATCAACGCGGATGATGCGGCAGGCGTCGATGCCTCCATCATCAACGATGGCGCCAACTCGCGTCTGGTGCTCAGCTCGCGTGAGAGCGGCGCTGATGCGGGGATCGAGAGCATGTCCTTTGCCAATGCGTCCCTGACTGGTGATACCAACACGAAGCAGGCGGGCCGAGATGCTTCGCTCGATATCAACGGAATCCAAGGCATCACCAGCTCCACGAACCGGGTGGAAGATGCCATCCAGGGGGTAACGCTGGAGCTGGATCCATCTTCCGCGGGAGAGACACTGAGTCTCGGAGTTGAGGCGGATACCGAGTCGCTGAAGGAGTCGGTGCAGGCGTTCGTCTCGGCCTACAACGAGATGAAGTCCACCGTGGGTCGCATGACCGATGCTACGGGAGATGTAGAGACCGCGGGTGAGCTGGTCGGCGATCGCACGGTACGTACCATCGAGTCGCGTCTCAGCCGGGATCTCACCAACCCCATCAGCGGCGGCGACATGGAGATCATGTCAGCGGTGGGCATCTCTCTAGATGATAGCGGTCGACTTGAGTTGGATGAGGACAAACTGGACGAGGTGATCGCCGACAACCCCGAGGGCTTGCAGGGCTTCTTCGCCGGCACGACCGAGGAGGGCGGCTTCGCCGGTCGCCTCGGTGGCAGCCTCGACAACATGCTCGACAGCGACGGCATGGTCCAGCGTGCCATCGACAGCTCCGAGGGGCAGGTCGAGCGCATCGAGGACCGCTTCGATCGTACCGAGCAGAGCATCGAGCGCACCGTGGAGCGTTACCGCAGCCAGTTCAGTCAGCTGGATGGGCTGATCGCGCAGATGAATTCCACCAGCGCCTATCTCTCGCAGCAGCTTGCCGGGCTCAATACGCAAAGCAGCTAATGTTTTTGGATTGAACTGATATCGCCCCGGCCTCGTAGCCGGGGCGATGTGTTCTGGTCAGTAAAAAAATCCTTGCTTGCCCCTAAAGTTTCCTCGCCTGACACCGTTATAGGGAGTAACGGCCAACGGCGCCGTTGTGGCAGGGCCCAATGCCGGGCCGTCGATCAAGACCCGAAACGGGCCTCCGCCACTGGAGCCCTCAACAGCTAGGAAGGTAATCACCATGTCCGTGATCAATACCAACATCACTTCTCTGATCGGTCAGAACAACCTGCGTTCTTCCCAGGATATGCTGGCCAAGGCCCAGGAGCGTCTGTCCTCCGGCATGCGCATCAACAGCGCCGCTGACGATGCCGCTGGCCAGGCCATCGCCAACCGCATGACCGCCCAGATCACCGGTATGAACCAGGCCAGCCGCAACGCCAGCGACGGTATCTCCCTGGTGCAGACCATGGAAGGTGGCCTCGATCAGATCAGCGATAACCTGCAGCGTATCCGTGAACTGTCTGTTCAGGCGGCCAACGATACTAACTCTGATGAAGATCGTGCATCCATTCAGCTGGAGATCAAAGAGCGCTCGGACGAGATTACCCGTATCGCCAAGTCGACCAGCTTCAACGACACAAAACTTCTGGATACGGCCCAGACTCTGAACATGCAGATCGGTGCCAACACGAATGCTGGTGTCGACGATATTAGCGTCGATACTACTAATATGCAGGCAACTGCGATTGGTTCTACTGGTACTAAGATTGACGATATTGATGTTGCGGGCACCTTCGGTGACGCGCAAACAGCGATTGACGCGGTGGATTCTGCGCTGCAGCAGGTCGACGATGCGCGGGCCACCCTGGGTGCGACCCTCAACCGCTTCGACTCCGTGGTTCAGAACCTCGAGACCAACAGCACCAACCTGACCGAGGCCCGCTCCCGCATCGAGGATGCCGACTACGCGCAGGAGGTCTCCAACATGACCAAGGCCAACATCCTCCAGCAGGCCGGCACCTCCATGCTGGCCCAGGCCAACCAGACGCCGCAGAGCGTGCTGTCCCTGCTGGGCTAAGCATCGCCCGGCATCACGGCCTGACGCCGTGGACACAAGAGGCCGACCCTTCGGGGCCGGCCTCTTTACGTTTCAGGGCCTAAAGTATCGGAAAAGTGGCCTCTCTCGAGGGGTATTCGGGCGAGTGATCGGGGCATGTCGTCGCTATCGTGGTCAGCATCCCGCGAGACCCTTCGAAATCGACCGGCAAGGTGGTGTGCCCATGGCCAGGAAAAAGACAAGTCGTCCATTGAACAACCAGCGTCCACAGGCCTCGCAAGGCCTCAAAAAAGCCGATGTGGCTGCCTTCGAATCAGCATTTGCTAGGAAGGACTATTCTCTTGCTCTAGAGATTGCCCAGATATTGGTTCAGCGGTCCCCGGACTTTCCAAAGGCATATGAACTTAAGGCCAATGCCTTGGGAAGGCTAGAACGCTTTGCTGAAGCCGCAGATGCAATGCAAAGTATGTTGAATGCTCAGATGTCACCTCCTGATTCACACCAGCGGCTGAAAATGGCGCAGTACCTGGTGTTTGCAGGGCAAGCAGAAGCTGCGGTTGTTCATCTAGAAGACGTGGTTGAACTTCAGCCCGATAGTGTGGTGCCGAAAGTCTGGTTGAGTCGGGCGTTATTTCAGCTGGGGGAGAAGAAGAGAGCTTTAGAGATCAATGATACGGCTCTTGAGATAAGTGCTAAGGATGAGGAGGCACTTATTTGGAGGGCCAGGATTCTAGAAGGCCTGAAGCGCCATGATGAAACATTGGAAGTCCTTGAGGAGTTGCATGAAATAAGTCCTTTGAAGAAAGGTGTGCATAATCATATGGCCACCCTTTTTGTGAAAGAGAGTAGTTATGATAAGGCTGAGTATCATTACAAGAAAGAACTAGATGTAGACCCAGATAATAGTAAGGTAATGGCAAATTTATTCACTGCTAGCCATTACAATCCAAAGTATACGCCTCAAGAACTTTTTGATCAGGCGCGTCAGTGGGGGAGCACATTTTCTCCGCAGCGAGTTCAGCCCGCTGATACTGTTCGAAAGTATGATAAGAAGCTAAGAGTTGCTTTCTTGTCTGGTGGCTTCAGGATGCATCCGGTCGGTCAGATGACTCTTTCGGCAATACAGGAAATGCCAAAGGATCAGTTCGAACTGATTTTTTATTCAACAAACCAGGTGGCCGATTTTCTTACAGACGAGTTTCGGACTCTTGCGGATCGCTGGGAAGTGGTAGAAGGGCTTTCAGATGAGTGGCTGGAACGAAAGATACGTGATGATTCCATCGATATATTGATTGATCTTAACGGTGCTGGTGATGGCTCCCGCTATGAGGTGCTGGTTCATAAGCCTGTGCCACTTATTGTGAAGTGGGTGGGGAGCCTGATCAATACAACAGGGCTGGGATGTTTCGACTACTTGTTGAGTGATGCTGTCGAAACGCCCGAAGATGTTGATGAATATTATACGGAGAGCCTGATTAGGCTTCCAGATGATTATATCTGCTATCACTATCCACGCCATGCGCCAACAAATAATGCGTTGCCGGCACTAAGCAATGGGTATGTGACGTTTGGATGCCTTAATAATCCCGCGAAGCTGTCGCCGCCGATGTTGGCTGAGTGGGCGGTATTGCTCAAGGAAGTGCCTGGCAGCAAATTGCTCCTTCGAGGGGTGCAGTTTGAGAGTAAGCGCTTTTGTCGCAAGATCGTCGCGACTTTTGCCGAGCATGGTATCAGCGAAGATCGACTACTCCTTGAAGGGCCTGCTGACCATAAGCAGTTCCTCGAGACCTATCATCGCATCGATATCGCGCTGGATACCTGGCCGTACTCCGGCGGCCTGACGACCTGCGAATCGCTGCTGATGGGTGTGCCCGTCGTCACGCGGACGGGGCCGACCTTCGCCGGTCGCCACAGCGCCACACACCTGGTCAATGCCGGCCTGCCAGAACTGGTCACCGATAGCTGGGATGACTTTCGTGCGAGGGTCAAAGAGCTGGCCGATGACCTGCCCAATCTGGCGGTCATCCGCGCCGCCCTGCGCACCATCCTGCTGGATTCGCCGATCTGTGACGGGCCGCGGTTCGCTGGCCATCTGACCACGGCGCTGCGTGCCATCTGGCAGCGCCATTGTGAAGGCAAGGCGCCGGAGGCCCTGAGTTTTCGCAAGAGCGGGGCGGCGCAGTTCGCCGATGAGGATGCGCCGATCAAACTGGCGCTTGCCGCGCCTGGCCAGGGCTTCGACTGGCAGCTCGAGAGCCCCGTCCTCGCCGTGGATAATGGCGCCGTGCTGGCTTCAAGGCCGGATGCTCGCGATCTGCTGGGCAGCGGCCGCGTCGTCATGCTGAGCTTCGACCCGGCCGGCAAGATGGCGACGGTAGATCATCTGGCTCAATATGGCGAGATTCAGCATTTTCCCCATACGGCGTTGGGGGATGGCCAGCCTGCGACGCTGCATCTCGGTGAAGGCCTAGAGCCCAGCACATTGCCGCCTCTCGACGACATCGAAGGCCTCGAAAAACACGAGATACCGACGGTGGCACTCGACAGCATCGAGGGGTTGCCAAAAATAGACGTTCTAGCCCTGGATGCCATGCATGACAGTATGCAAATACTGGAAAATGCTCGAAATGCACTTAGTAATACTCTTTTGCTTCAAGTGCGGATGGCATTCCAAACTGCCTTGAGAGGTCAGGCTGACTTTGCGAAAATCAATGCTTGGATGGAACGTAATGGGTTCAGGTTTTATACATTTATAAATTGTCAGCACCGGAGTTATTATCCGGAAGGTGTGTTGCCTGAATCTGGAGAAGGCAGTGAGCTTGACTCTACGGACGCAATTTACATTCCGAATGCGGAACGGCTGGAGAGTGTGGGTGCTCAGGATAAGCGTAAATTAGCCTATATTTTCTCAGACATGCTTGAGTACGATGACTTCGCGTATAGTCTTCTCTCGGCTGGTTCTAATGATGCCGGCAAAGAGTTTCTGGCAACAAAGTCTGTCGCTCTGAATACCCAAGATGATACAGCATCAGATGCCGGCAAAGTAAGTGACGAAGGAGATTTTGAGCTGGATATCTTTCTGGGGGAAGAGCTGGTTGAAAAGGCTTCCAGGAAGGAAAAGGTGGTACATATATGTTTTAACAATCTCCATGTTCAGGCTCTCATCGATGTGCTTGGCGACGATCGAATCGTTTCCGAGTATGAGCAAGAAATATGGATTGGTCGAGCAAGATCAATGCCTGGATATGATGTCGACATAAGCATGAACAAGAATGCCTTCTACTTTGACCAGAGTGGCGACCTGGAGAAAGTAATGAAGAGATGTCTCGCGGAAGATGTCTGCGGAGTCTTCTTTCATGGGCTGTTCTTTGATTGGCAAAAGGCGTTAGTTAGACAAGTTGGAAAGCTCAAGAAATCCATTTGGGTGATGTGGGGCGGAGATCTCTATAACCCGATTAAAAGTGAGTGTCTCTTGCGGGAGGAAGTTGAGTGCTTGAGTGGCGTTACCACATGGTGGGATGGTGATTATGAAATATTCAAGAAGTATTATGGTGATTTGGAGCGAATTCCTTTCAGGTATTATGGCGGTAAGAATTATGCTGGAATCAAGCCTCCAGAAAGAAAAGAAAAGATGATATTTGTGGGGAACAGTGGTGATCCTTCGAATAATCATGTGGAAATCTTGGAGGCTCTTGCGAGGAAAGAAGATATTCTTGAATACAAGATAATAGTGCCTTTCGGGTATAGTGCGCCGGACGGATACAAAGACTTGGTGTATAAGGCGGCGAAGAGACTTGGGCTTTCCCGGGTAATTAATATTGTCGATCGCATGCTAGATTCTTTCGAGTATTTTACATGGTTATCAAGGGCTGAGTTTACTGTCATGGCTCACCATAGGCAGCAAGGTGGCGCCAATATTAATGCTTCAATTATCTATGGAAACAAGGTTGTTATGCGGCGATCCATTGCGGGGGTGGGGGAAGAGCGGCGTATTAACCCCGTTTGGCAAGATGTTAAAAGTCATGTTGGTGCAGAGGTTTTTGATTTTGATAACTTTTGCGTTGCAGACAGTCTTAATTGTATCGAATTTGAAGATCTAAATGCTCAAAAGCTTTCAGTAGAGCGGATGAAGAAGAGGCTTTCAAAAGAATCTGTGGTTGATGAAATTTTAAGCGGTTTTGAGTCTCTTTGATTTAGGAGTAAGTATGTCTTACATGCCAGCTGTTTCAGCGCCGGATGTGCAGCCAATCTTCGTTATTGGTTGCTGGCGCTCTGGGACGACAATTCTCGCCAAGCTGCTAGATAATCATCCGCGCCTTAGCTGGTTGGGGTGGGAGATGAACGACGAGTGGGAGAAGTTTGGTGATATTAAAGGCAGAGCTTTTGAGAACCCCTATCAGGATGGGCGTGAGGTCGATGGCCAGACATCTTGTAGGATGGCTTCTCTTTTTTATCAGGAGTTGTTGAAAAAATATGTTATAGAGAAAAAGGGGAAGCTTTCTCTGAACGAAATGTTCGAGTATCCCCAAGAAGTCATTCCCTTGAATAAGTCGCCCAATCTGATGAACAAGGTTGAGCATGTCAAGAGAGTTTTTCCCGGTGCAAAATTCGTTTTGATTGTTAGGGATGTGTTTAGTTTCTCAAATGCTTACTATAAGCACTCCCGAGATTTGGTCTGGAGGCAAAGGGGGCTTTTGACATACTGGCCGACAGAAGGAGGTGTGAATATTGAGAGAGAGGGTGGTGTGAAACGATTTGTTTCTGCCAAACCTGAAGAGATGAAAAACATTCCGGAAGATCAAGTGGTACAGAATGATAGTGGTTACAAAAGGATTCCGGAGGCATGGCTTAAATTGAATGCTGGTGCAATACATTCGCTTATCAAAGTGGCAGAAGAAGATTTTGTTGCTATTCGTTTCGAGGATTTGATGTCTCATCCTCAAAGGGTTTTATCTAGAGTGGCCTCTGTGTTAGGCCTTGAAAATGTCCCTATCGATACACCTGACAATCTTTTGGATGTAAAGATTCCATATAATTATACAAATACCAAGGGTGATGCAACAAAAGTTCACCTAGATGAGATGTCAAGCTTTCAGCTCAAATGTGTTGAGCAAGAGGTTTCTGAGAGAAGAGAACTTTATGAGTTTATTGAGAACAATCTTGCATCAGTAAGTTGATTGCGCATTCATTTGTAATGCCCCCCCCTGGCTTCTGCACACCCGGCATTGGCTGCGTAGGGTGTGCTGAAGCCAAAGGGCATTATATGGCATGGCCGTTTCAGCCTGCAACAATGGGCTGGTTGAGCGGATAAATCGCACCATCAAGGAGGCGACTATGCGCAACTTTAATTGTGTTATCTTAGGCGCGCTGAGTGCTCATCTAGAACATTGCCTTTTGTCGTATAATCGTTATCACCCGTTTCGTGCATTCAAAATATTATTCTTTACCGCCGGCAGGATGATCCCGAAAAGTCCCATCAGGACCCTGCTCTCTACTTTCGGGATCATGTAAATAACATACCTTGATCACCCTTGTTGTTTCTCTATTCTGTGAAAAGCTTTCTCTACATCTTTTTGAGAATACTCCTGAAAGCGCCACTTATTGGTGTTCGAGAATGCTGCTTCTCCACTATAATCCGGCACCGTATCAACTCCATTCAGATCTATCAGCATTCTGCTGATTTTATGGTAATAATGCTCCGGTCGTTGGCAAAAGTCTTCGTACTTTACTACCATCTTCCGATTGTCGGGCAAATAACTGAATCCCTCCTCTACTGAGCTATTTATGGCGGAGATTTGTCCGGCGACGGATTCAAGTGGGTCGAGATTCTTCAGCTCTGGGTATTCTTTGATCTTGAAAGAGTACCAGGCATTGATGTCGCCATATTGACGTTTGCGGGCTTCGAGAGCGGATTGGATGTTGAAAACCGGGTCGCGGTGTATCCAAATAAACAGGGCTTTTTCAAACTGGTCTGCCAGTTCGGGGATGTTCTGATTCATGATCAGAGCTTTCATGGCGAAGGGTTTCCCAAACATATTAGCTAGGGCGTTGAGTTCATCACGCAACCCGGCGAGGTAGGCATTTGCTTGCAGTTCCTCTGACGACATGTAGTCCAGCTCGTCGAACGGGAGGAAACGCCGCCAGAAGTACCAGAATTCGTTGGGAGATAATGCACCTTTGGTTTTTCCATTATCCGAATTGAAATTGACATCCGAATTGAAATCCAGAATTTCGTTGCGAAAGTTGTAGCGAGAGTCAGTCAGGAGTTGTTGAATTCTTGCGCCTACCAAAGGTGCCCCGAAGAAACGAGAGAGCATATTTGTTGGGTAAGCGGCTAAGCCGGTGCTGGCAAGCCACTGCATAAATAGCGTGCTTCCAGAACGATGGGGCCCCATGAGAAAGATTTTGGAGAAACGCTCGACAGAATCCGTCATGTATGCTTCATTCGCACCTTCAAGATTGCTATTAAGTTCTTTCAACAACGTTTCTAGGTCGGAAACGCGGGCGTATTTCTCGTTGCGATTTTTAGGAGTCTTCATGGGGAGAACCTTTTACTGAATAGCCAGCAGGCTGATGACTCTGTCCATATCTTCTTCGGTGTAACGCTGGTCACACGGTAGAAATAGGCCGTTAGTTACCAGATTCCATTCAAAGCTGCTCTCTTCAACCCTCGTTAACACCTCCGGCCAGTAGGTGGGTAAATAAACGCGTTTGGTAATAAGGTCTGATCTACTGGCTGTCTTTGTTTTCGGGAGTAACGGATAACAAAGCGGGGCTTTTTCATCACCTACGTGTAGGTGTAATTGGTTATGTTCGCTCAAACGCTCATGCAGGTAGCGAGCGTTCCGGTTGCGTGCGGCACGAGCGGCTTCGGAATCGACAGAGTGCAGCAGACGCTCGGTTAAGCTAGATAATCCCGAAACAGGCAAGGCGGCAATTTCCTGCTCGGCTTTCTGATATTGCTGATAAGCTATTTCAGGACTATTGGTGAGCCGGCTGATTAGATGCCCCATACGGTCTGCTGACGTGACATCATTGTGCTCTGGCTGTCTGATACGAGGATCATCTGAGTACAGTAATCCACCGTCTGGGAGGCCGAAAAATTTTCTCGGCGACCATACTGTAGCTAAAGCTCCAGCATGGTTGGAAAAGTAGGCTTGAGAGCAATCAACAATCGTATTCCCTTGGCCGAACTTCTTTAGGCAGCGATCTACTGAGTCGCCTGTCAAACCAAAGTAATCAATGGCCAGTATAAACTCCTGTTTACCAAGTCTCAGATCGCCATCCACATCAAAAGTTGAGCTAATCTGGTAGTATTCTAAGTCAATACACAAATCATTTGCCGCCTCGACTACCGCGTCGCAAACATAAGCTGGCAGCCATAATTTCTTTGCGCTAACTGAGTCGAGTGTTAGCTTTATCGCTGATCTGGCTGAGTTTGTTTTTACTGAAGCCTGATCAAGATTTGCTTGAAAGAATGGGAGTTCTAGGTCTTGGTATCCGCCAATAGACTTATCTGGTCCAGCTTTCTTCACAATAAATTCCGCTTTCTAGCCTGGAGGTTGGGCATGTTTTTAGTTGACCTCATAATGCTTTATTATACTTACTACTTCTCTGGGTGAACAGTTCATAAGGACATCAATGATCGATAAATTGGGAACAAAAGGACTGTTGGCTTGCTGGTACTCTACCGGCAGTGGATCGATAAATTTAAGCTCTATATCCTGTTCCAAAAAATCTCTCTTATCGTAAAGTGACCGACCTCCAGGCGCATTGATATAACAGTCAGCACCGAATTTTTGGCACAGAGCTACCAAGCGGTCTTGTGCGGATGCGGTTCGGTCATAATCGAGCTCGCTTGTCTTTATGCAATGTTTCTCGATGCCAAGATGCGAAAAAATGGCTTGGTAGCTCTTTTGGCATACCGATGCAATTGAGCGATCTTTGCTCTCAATAATTTCACGGATTATTGGAAATATAGTCGGGAAGTGTCTAGTCTTTGAATAGTTTTGCTCTAAAGATCTTGTAAATTTCTTTACGTCAGGTGAGAATTTTAAGTCGGATATTTTCTTGTTTGAAGAAGCGCCTGGCACAGGCACAGTGAATCTGGCGGGGCCATTTGCAGTTAGCATGCTGTTGCGGTTTATGTATCCCTGTTTGATGAAAGACGTATCATCATAGATCAAGAAAAGGTCGGCGGCATGGATGAGTTGAAAGTAACCAATATAGGGGAATAAATACGGCTGCATCACTGCCAGTTTCATATATTTAACTCCGCCTTGATTCGGTTGATAATGTTGTCTTGGTCTTTTTGGCCTAGTTGGTCGAAAATCGGCAAGCATAATGTGCGACTGGCAACATCCTTTGATATTGGTTTCGCTGGCTGTGCTGCCAGACATTTCACACTTTCCAGTGAGGGATAAAAATACCGTCTGGCCAGTACGCCATTTTCCTTGAGGGTGCGCCACACATGAATGGTTTGCTCTTCGCTTTCAAACACGACCGGGAAGTATGCGTAATTATAGCCAAGAGTGTCGTGTTTGGCCTGGAGTTGCAGATTTTTCGGCAGTGCCTGTTCGTAACGGCGCCAAACCTTTGCTCGTTCTTGCAGGCTGTCTTCCATCTCATCCAGCACACACAGCCCCATGGCGGCCTGGAGCTCGTTCATCTTGGCGTTGATACCGAGTTCTTCAATGCTCACCGGACCGGCGATGCCAAAGTTGATCATCTTCCTGGCGCGTTCAAGGTCTGCTTTGCTCTTGAAGATGATCGCACCACCCTCCACGGTGTGAAACAGCTTGGTAGCGTGAAAGCTGAGCGTGGCGGCGTCGCCGTGGTTGAGTAGGCTGCTCCCCCTGTAGGTCACCCCAAAAGCGTGGGAGGCGTCGTAGACCACCCTGAGGTCATGACGCTGGGCAATCTCGCCAATGGCTTCCACCTCGCAGGCGTTGCCGAACACATGCACTGGCACGATAGCGCGGGTGCGTGGCGTGATAACGGATTCGATCAGATCAGGGGCCAGACACCATGTGTCGGCGTCGATATCCGCAAATACGGGCTGTACCCCTTCCCACTTCAGCGAACTGGCCGTGGCCACGAAGGTAAAGGGCGTTGTGATGGCCTCGGTAGGCGCCTCACCACCGCTAATGCCTAGCGTACGATAGGCAATCTGCAGCGCCATAGTACCGTTGCTGACCAGCAGCAGGTTCTCGACTCCCAGATACTCCTCTAGGCGCTGGGTGAGATCCTGCACTAGCGGACCGTTATTGGTAAGCCACCCACGCTCGTAGATGCCGTCAATATAGCGGTCCAGTTTTTCACGGCTGGGTAGATAGGGCTTGGTAACAGGGATCATGGTGGGCCAAAGATCAGGAGAAATGGACAGGCTGGCTTATTCGTCATCGACCAGGGAGAGCAGGTATTCCCCATAGCCATTCTTGGCCAGGCGATAACCGGCGGTAGTCATTTCTTGCGTACTCATCCAACCGTTTCGCCAGGCAATCTCCTCTAGGCAGGCGATCTTGTAGCCTTGCCGTCGTTCGATGGTCTCCACGAACTGAGCGGCCTCCAGCAGGCTTTCATGGGTGCCGGTATCCAGCCAGGCGAAGCCGCGGCCCAGTTGCTCGACCTTGAGGTTGCCGCGTTCCAGATAAGCTTGGTTGATGCTGGTGATCTCGAGCTCTCCGCGCGACGAGGGTTTGACCGATCTGGCGATCTCGACCACGTCGTTGTCATAGAAGTACAGCCCCGTTACCGCATAGTGCGACTGCGGGCATGACGGCTTTTCCTCGATGGAGGTGGCCCGCTTTTCGGCATCGAATGCCACAACCCCGAAGCGTTCGGGATCCTTGACCTGATAGCCGAAGATCGTGGCCCCAAGAGGCCGCCTTGAGGCCGTTATCAGCTTCTCACTGAGCCCGGCTCCATAGAAGATATTATCTCCCAGCACTAAGCAGACGCTGTCTTCGCCGATGAATTCCTCACCGATCAAAAAGGCCTGTGCGAGTCCATCCGGACTAGGCTGCTCGGCGTACTGCAGCGAGATGCCCAGATGACGACCGTCGCCCAATAGGCGCTTGAATGTGGCGTTATCCTCGGGAGTGGTGATGACCAGGATGTCCCGGATACCTGCAAGCATCAGGACCGAGAGCGGATAATAGATCATCGGCTTGTCGTAGATCGGCAGCAGCTGTTTCGATATGCCGAGCGTGATCGGGTGGAGGCGAGAGCCGCTGCCGCCGGCCAGAACGATGCCTTTCATGCCGATACCCTCTCGGTGCCGAGTCGGATGCCTGTTTGGTGAGACGCGCAAGTGTGCTGGCACCACTCAAGGTGCTCGAGATACCAGGTAACCGTCTTGCGGACCCCCGACTCGAAGCTCTCCCGGGGACGCCAGCCCAGCTCGCGTTCGATCTTGCTGGCATCGATGGCATAGCGCTTGTCATGTCCAGGGCGATCGGTCACGAACCGGATCAGATCCCGGTAGTGTCGAGTGCCGGGGCGGAGCTCCTGCAGCAGGTCGCAGAGCGTGTGGACGACCTCGATATTCCGGCGCTCGCTGTTTCCGCCCACGTTATAGGCCGAGCCAGGAAGGCCTTCTTTCAGCACTATGGTCAGAGCCCGAGCATGATCATCGACGTGCAGCCAGTCCCGGATCTGCTCCCCCCGGCCATAGACGGGCAGATGAAGGCCCCACACCGCGTTCAGGATCATCAGCGGGATCAGCTTCTCGGGAAACTGATAGGGGCCATAGTTGTTGGAACAGTTGGTGATCAGAGTCGGCAGGCCGAAGGTGCGATGCCAGGCGCGGACGAGATGATCGGAGCCTGCCTTGCTGGCCGAATAGGGCGAGCTTGGCGCATAAGGCGTACTTTCCGTAAACAGGCTTTCCGAATCTTCGAGATCGCCATAGACCTCGTCGGTGGAAACGTGCAGAAAGCGGAAGGCATCCCGCCGCTTGCCGGCGAGCGACTGCCAGTAGGCCCGTGCGGCCTCCAGAAGCGTATAGGTGCCGACGATATTGGTATGGATGAAATCGCCGGGGCCATCGATGGAGCGGTCGACATGGCTTTCTGCTGCCAGATGGATGATCGCATCGGGCTGATAGGTGCTCAGCACTCGCCGGACTTCCGCTTGATCGCAGACATCCACTCGTTCAAAAGCGTATCGCGGATGGTCTTTTACTGTAGTGAGGGCGTCCTGGCTGCTGGCATAGGTCAGCTTGTCGAGGTTGACGATCTCGTCATGAGTTTCCCGGATCAGATGTCGTATCACGGCAGAGCCGATGAAGCCGGCGCCTCCGGTAACGAGAATTCTCATGGGTGACCTGCCCCTGTGATTAGATGAACGATAGAGATGGTGACGCCTCCGACGCGAGGCAGGCAGCCTGGCACGTCATCGTGCCAGAGAGGGAAGAGGGCCAATGAGGGGAAATGCGTGCATTGATCGCGGGTATTCACAGCGAAGCGAGCGCTCAGGCTGGTAGCGCTCGCTGATGACTGATGTCCCTTCTTTTCCAGAGGCGTGCTACATGCCGAGGAGTGCTAGAGTGGAGATGCTCTCGAGGGCCTCAGTTCACGGATTGCCATGCCCACTATCGACATCATCCTCGATCTTACCCCCGCCGCCTGCTTGGCCCACTACGAGGGCCGGGTGGGCATGGTGCATACCCGCAGCCTGGATGGGCGCAGCGTGCAGTTTCCTGCCGAGGCGCTGCGTCGTGTGGTGACGCGGGACGGGGTACACGGTGTCTTCCGGCTTTATGTGTCACCGGACGGCCGCTTCGAGGACATTCTGCGCCTGCCTGACGCTTGCGATCGCCACTGACGATCTCACCTATCCGGTGATCGATTCCGCTGCCATGGCCTCGCCCCAGGCCGCCGCGAACTCCTCGGCGGGCAGCGGGTGGCCGAAGTAGTAGCCCTGGGCCTGGTCGCAGCCCAGCCGGGCCAGTTCCAGAGCTTGTTCCCGAGTCTCCACGCCTTCGGCGACGGTCCGCAGGCCCAGGCTGCGGGCCATGGCGATGATGGTCTCCACGATGGCGTGATCGTGGGGGCCGTCGAGCATCCGGCGCACGAAGGAGATATCTATCTTGAGGGTGTCGGCGGCGAAGCGGCGCAGGTAGGCAAGCGACGAGTAGCCGGTGCCGAAGTCGTCGATTGAGAGCGTATAGCCGGCCCGGTGCAGTGAGTGGGTAATGTCGATGGCCTGCTCTGCGTCGCGCATCACGTCGCTTTCCGTCAGCTCCAGGTCGATGCTGGAGGCCGGCGTGTGGCGGGTCAGCTCGGCGATGCGTCGGGCCAGGTCAGGGTCGGTGAACTGCTGCGCCGAGACGTTGACCGACAGCCGTTCCGGCAGTATCCGGCCGTTGCGTCGCCAGTCGTCCAGCTGGCGGGCGGCTTCTGCCAGTACCCAGTCCCCCAGCGGTCGGATCAGCCCACGTTCCTCGGCCAGCGGGATGAACTCCCCTGGGCTGACCCAGCCCCATTCCTCGTCGTGCCAGCGGCACAGGGCCTCGGCGCCCATTAGCCTGCCGCTGGCGAGGTCGACCTTCGGCTGATAATGGAGCGATAGCCGGTCTTCGGCGAGGGCGAGCTGGAGGCGCTCGGTCATCTGCTGGCGGCGCGCCAGGTCCCGGGTCATGGTGGCATCGAACGAGCAGATGCCCTCATCCCGCTGCTTGGCGTGATAGAGCGCGATGCTGGCGAACTTGAACAGTTCCTCGGACGTCATGGCATCGCTCGGATAGTGCGCGGTGCCGATGCTCACCGCCAGCGTGAAGCGGCGATGGCCGAGCGTGATCGGCTGGCTCGCGGTGCGGCGAATCCGCTCCAGGCATTCCGCGAGGCCCTTCTCAGCCGCCCGGGGCACCAGCAGGGCGAACTCGTCGTTGGAGAGCCGGGCCAGGCGCTCGTGCGGGGCCAGGGCATGCTGCAAGCGCTCGGCGAGGGCGGCGAGCAGCCGGTCGCCGACCTGGTGACCGTGGATGTCGTTGATTTCCTTGAAGCGGCGGATGTCGAGCAGCAGCAGCGCCAGCGGTGTCTGCTCGCGTTCGGCGGCCCGGCGCTGGTGGCTCAGGTCCTCCATGAAGCGGATACGGTTGGGCAGGCCGGTGGTGCCGTCGGTGTAGGCCAGCTGGTGCATGCGCCGCTGGTCGCTGCGGCGCTCCAGCTCGGCGGCGGCGCCGGTGGAGAGGATGCGCAGCACCGAGGTGGCGAAGGCGTCGGCCTCCAGTGGCTGGCGATATACCAGCACGAGAACGCCGATGGGCTCGCTCCGGGCGTTGTCCAGCCGGCGGCCGATCCAGGCGCGGGTGGCGGCCGGGAAGCCCGGCAGGCCCGGATCGGCGTCGTCGTGAATCATGATTTCCTGCTCGTCGATCAGCCGCGCGCAGGGAGTGTCGGACAGGGGCAGGTCGTAGCGTTCCAGGCGCTCCCTATCGGTCTGGGCGCTGACCAGGCTCAGCCTGAGGTCGTCGGCGCGCTGTGATGTTGCCGTTGTCGTGTCGCCACCCGTCTCCAGCATGGCGATAAAGCCCGCGTCGGCTTCGAGCAGTTGTATCAGGGTCTCCACCAGCTGGTGAAAGTAGTCGTCGCCGATGCGGCTGGTGACGGTGGAGGCGACCTGCATCACGGCCTGCTGGACGCGCTGGGCTTCCTGGCGTTCGGTAACGTCGGTGATGAAGCCCTCGAGGCACTTCACTCGGCCTTCGTCGTCGAAGACCGCCTGCCCCTGTTCCCACATCCAGCGCAGCTGGCCCTCGGCGGTTCGCAGGCGGTAGACGACCTGGAAGGGCTCGTTCCGGGCGATGGCCTTCTGCACCGTGTCATCGACGCCTTGTCGGTCGTCGGGATGAATGAGCTCGGCATAGCTGACGTGCCGGTTATGGGTGAGAGCCTCGGCGGTGTGACCGGTCAGCGCCTCGGCGCCCTGGCTGACCAGCAGCATGCTCCAGTTCGCGTCGTTGAGGCAGCGATAGGCCATGCCGGGCAGGTGGTTGAGCAGGGTGTCCAGGCGGCGTTCGCTCTCCCGGGCGTGGCGTTCGCTGGCCTGAAGGGCGCGTTCGGCTTCCCGTCGGCTCAGTTCGGCGCCGGCCTGGGTCGCGGCGATTTGCAACAGCTCGCGTTCCTGGTCGCTGGGTGCCATGGGCCGATCGGCGAGCACGGCTATCAGGCCCAGAGGCGCCCCGTCCGGCGCGCACAGCGGCATGCCCAGGTAGCTTTCGGCGACTAGCTCCCGCAGCAGGGCGTCGTGGGGGAAGCGTGACTGGACGTCGCTGGCGTAAAGGCAGGACGTCCGGCCTGCCACCTGCTCGCATGGCGTGCCGGCCAGTGGATAGCGCACGTTATCCCGATGCTGCCCCCGGGACCACACGGCCAGGGTCCGAGCCTCACCCGCGCGGACCCGGGCGATCAGCACATGATCGGCCCACAGCAGTCGGGCCAGGCGTTCCACCAGGGTGTCGAAGAAGTCGGCGGCGCCGCTGTCGCCGAGTCCTTCGGCGAGCTGTCTGAACGCCTCCTCGGCGGTGATCCAGGTGGGCATCGAGCTTCTCCCTGCTGGTGGCATTGTCCTTATGGACCGTTCTTATGGACCGTTCTTGTGGCAGCTTTCTTACGGCATCGCTGTCATGGCGCCGTTGCTTCCCTTGGCCTGTCGACAGATTGCGTTCGCTCGTCAGGCAAGGCAAGACCGGGGGTAAATATCCTGATAAAGGGCTCAAGGAGACTGGATAACGGCCGATATCTCTCGATCTGGTGAAAGAATGATCCGCGAGAGGCACAGGGATGGCAGAGGACGGTTACACCCGCGTCGACAACCCCATGGAGATCGAGACGCTGCTCGAGACGCTCAGCGAGCCGGGCGGCGCTTCCCTCCAGCTCGGTGAGCAGAGCGAACCGTTGCCGGTACTGCTCGCCGATCTGCAGGCGGGCGAGGCGCTCGAGCTGGATATCAGCGCGGTCAGCGAGCTCGCCGGCGAGCTCCGGCAGGGCAAGGCTTTCCGCCTGCTCGGTCAGGCACAGGGCAAGCTGGTGCGCACCCCCGAGATGACCATGGAGCACTGCCGTCAGGACGATGGCCGCTTGCTCTGCCGCTGTGCCTATCCCCATCGCTTGGAGGTGCTGCAGCGTCGCGACACCTTCCGCGCGCGGCTGCGGCTGGGCATGGAGGTCAGTGCCGTCCTGCGCGATGCCGAGGGTAACCGTGCCCAGGGCGATCTCAAGGACCTGTCGCTCGAGGGCTGCCGGCTGGAGCTGCCGCTGTCGGCGACCAACCTGCTGGCCGAGGCGCCGCTGCCGCTGGATATCGCGCTGTGTTTCCCCGATGGCACGCACTTCCAGGCGCGCGGACGAGCGCGACATCGGCGGGCGGACACCGAGCGACAGACGTTGACGGCCGGCTTCCAGTTCGAGGGCCATGGTCCCGAGCAGGAGCGCCGGCTGTGGTATTTCGTGCGCGAGATCGAGCAGGAGGCGGCCCGCCACATCGAGGGGGGCGAGGCCACGCGGCCGCCGTCGCCGCTGTTCCAGGGGCCGGCCGGCGCCGAGCCGAAGGTGGGGCGTCGCGGCGCTCAAGGATACGCCACGCCGATGACGCGCCGCCTGGCGCATGTCGCCGGCTATCTGGACACCCAGCTGCTCGAGCTGCGTGAAGGCGGGGAGATCGATGGCGTACAGCTGTCGCGCCATGCCGATCGCCTGTTACGGCTACACGAGGAGGACCGCGAGGGGCTGCTGTTCGCCTGCGATGCCCTGTATGGCGAATCCTGGCTGGTGGGGCACGGTCTGGGGGTGGCAGTGCGGCTGCTCGATCTGGTCGGCAGAGACTCGGTGCCTCAGGAACTGCGCAAGGCGCTGGTGGCGTCCGCCATGGTCCATGACCTGGGCAAGGCGCTGTTGCCGGATGACGTCTGGCGGTCTGCCATGCCCGACGACGGCGGTTCGCCGGAGCTGCATGAACACGTCGCCCTGCTGGAAGCGCGCATGGGCGGCTGCCAGTGGCTGTCGACGGCGGTATTCACCTCGGTGGTGCGCCGCATCAGCGAACGCCTGGACGGCAGCGGCTACCCGGCCGGTGTCACCGGCGAGGTGCTCGGCGAGCTGGAACGTGCCGCGGCGGTGGTCGATGCCGTGGATACCCTGCGTCGCCCACTCGGCGAACGCTCTGCCTGGCGCGTCGGGGCCATCTATCGCTACCTGCTCGGCCGCGAGCAGGCCTTCGACTCGCGCTGGGTCAAGCGCTACATCCGCCGCTTCGGTCTCTACCCCATCGGCACTCTGGTGCGCTTCGACGGAGGGCAGCTGGCCTGGGTTCAGGGGCTCGACGATGACGGCCGGCCATCCCGGGTCCAGCTTGCCGGCGGAGTCGAATCGTCGGGCGAGGGGCTGCATACGGTCCTGGGTGACAAGGCGCTGGAGGGCGAGGTGCTGAAAGGCGAGGTCACTCGTCGCCTCGGCGGGCCGCGCGAGGAAGTGCGCGTGGCTAAAGTCGCCACGGAGGCCGCCGATATCCCGAATTAGACCGTCCAGCGGGTCATGTTCGCCTGACTCGTGCCCCCGTCGGCTGTCAGACTGGCGACGGTTCACCTGCTGCAGACTGGGCGGGTTATCTTACCGATCGAAGGAGTAGCGGAATCATGGCGGCGATGAAGGGCGCAAATGCCTACGCAAGAGTGGGGGTGGAAAGCGGTGTGAATTCCGCCAGCCCGCACAAGCTGATCGTGATGCTGTTCGATGGTGCCCTGGCAGCCATTCGTGCGGCGCGTATCCATATCGAGGCCGGCAACACCGCGGAGAAGGGCAAGTCGATCAACAAGGCGCTGGATATCGTCAACGGTGGCCTGGCGCCGGCCCTGGACGCCGAGCGTGGCGGCGAGATAGCAGCGAATCTGGCCTCGCTCTACGACTACATCGCCCGGCAGCTGCTGGCGGCCAATCTGCGTAATGACGTGGCCAGGCTCGACGAGGCCGAGCGCCTGCTGGGCGATATCGCCTCGGCCTGGCGCGAAATAGAGCCCCAGGCCCAGGCTGCAGGAGGCTGAGATGACGAGCGCTCGCGAAGCTTCTGCGGAGGCGGTGATCGATGGCTATCAGGACCTGCTGGAGCGCAGCGAGCGCATGCTGGCGCTGGCGAGAGAGGCCGACTGGTCGGCGCTGGTGGAGCAGGAAACCGGCTATGTGCAGCAGGTGGCGCGCGTCGCCGAGCTGGACGCGCAGCATGCGCTGTCGGACGGCGAGCGGCAGCGCAAGGCCGAGCTGCTGGAGGCGATCCTCGGGAATGACATGGAGGTTCGTCGTCATCTGGTCCAGCGCCGGGATGAGCTGGGCGAGCTGATCGGCACGGCTCAGCGCCGCCGCGATCTGCAGCAGGCCTATGGCGACGGCGGCAGAGGGGCCGGCAGCGGCCGGGTGCTCTCGGCGGCCTCGCGCTTCGGTCAGGGCGCGTCGTGAGTGGCATCACGCCGCTGATCGATACGCTCCTGCACCAGGTGCTGGGCAAGCGGGTCGATACGCCCGCGCCTCAGCCGCTCAATCAGCCGGTCAAGCCGACCTCGCCGGCCGATGCGCCGCGGGCCTTGCACAGCGACTCACGCCTCGATGCGCGGGCGCCCGGTCCCGCCGTCGGCGAGGTGGCCCGTGGCCAGGGGCGCGAGGCGCCTGCGCCACAGGCGCCATCTGGTGGCGCACCCGGCTCGGCCCTGACCCACTTCAGCGCCACGGCGCGTACCATTGCCGACCTGCTGGGGCGCTTCCCGGCGCCGCCGTCGGCGGTGTCGCCCGCCGCGCCGCTGCTGGCCGCCAGCGAGGCGGCCACGCCCGAACAGCTCGCCCAGCGGCTCTCGGGCAGCATTCGCGACAGCGGCCTGTTCTACGAGTCTCATCTGGCCCGCTGGTATCGAGGCGATGTGCCCCGCCAGCAGCTGAACCGCGAGCCGCAGATGCTGCAGCTCCTGCAACAGCTGCGCTTTACGCCGGTGGCTTCCGCGCCGGGCGGCTCTCCCGCCGCGGCGCTGGCCACGGCCGCCGCCGCAACGGCGGCTTCCGCGTCTGCTTCCGGCGCGCCTGCCACTGGCAATGCCGAGGCGCTGGCCGCACGCGTCCAGGCGCTGCAGCCGTCGGCGCCCTTCCTGACCCGTACCGCCATGCCTCGGGGCGAGGCGCCCGCGCTGTTGCCGAGCGTCGCGGCCGGGGCGAATCCCCAGGCGCCGTCGCCCGCGCCCATGATGCCCGGCACGGCAACCGCGCCGGCGGGACACGAGGCGGCGATGGCCCGAGGGGCCTCGGCCGCCGCCGAGGCTGGACGAGCGGCCATGTCGTCGGCCGTCGATGAGGCCGCACGCGTCGTCGACGGGCGCCGCGAGCCGGTCGCCGACGGCCTGCAGCACCTGGTGCGCCATCAGCTGGAGATGCTGGCCACGCCCCAGCTGCGCTGGGAAGGCGACGTCTGGTCGGGGCTGTTCATGGCGCTGGTGATCCAGTTGCCCCAGGGGCGTCGCGACGGGCGTCAGGAAGGAGAAGAGGGCGGTGAGTCGCGCCAGGACGAATCCGGCGGATGGCGTTCCCGACTGACGCTCGAGGTGGCCGGGCTGGGGCCGCTGGAAGTCTCGCTGTGGATGCGTGAGGTGCGCCTCGATATCGACGTGCAGGTCCGTGACGCCGCCGTCAGATCGCGGCTGGAGGAAGGGCTCGAGACCCTGCGTCAGCGGTTGGCGGGGCACGGTTTCGATGACGTTCGCCTGCGTCTGACCCTGGACGCCGAGGGGGCAGAATGACCGAACGATCCCGGGAGACCTGGCGCCAGGCGGTGGCGCTGGCCTATCAGGACGCCGAAGGCGCGCCGCGGGTGGTGGCCCAGGGCTATGGCGAACTGGCCGAGCGCATCGTCGAGGAAGCCCGCCGCCAGGGTGTCTACGTGCATGATTCGCCGGAGCTGGTGGGGCTGCTGATGCAGCTCGACCTGGACGAGGAGATTCCGCCGCGCCTCTATCAGGTGGTGGCCGAACTGCTGGTCTGGGTGCGGGAGCTGGCCGAGGCGCCCGGCGCCACGGAGTAGTGCCGCGACGGTTTCAGTCGTCGCTTTTCCGGTCGTTGAATGGCGCGATACCGCTTTCGATGAGCACCTTTCCAGTACTTTTTCATTAGATTGATCTAGGTCAATGGCATTGCGCCATTGAGCGTTGGAGACTATATGTTGCACCTGCCCCCCATCGAGGGCAGTGTTACGAAAATGAAAACAAGAGGCGCTACGCTCTGTCATACGCAGACGATAGGCTTGCCTATAACAACGAACGCGGCAAAAAGACCGTGACGTGGAAAAGCCAATAAAAGCAGGGAATTATGAAAACCAATCCGCACGTCGCCGAGATTCGCGAGCTGAATCTCGGCTATCTGCTGCTGGCCCAGCGGCTGCTTCAGCACGACCGGGCCGAGGCCATGTTCCGTCTCAAGATCGATGACGAGATGGCCGATCTGCTGGCCGCGCTGAACGTCCAGCAGCTATCGCGCCTGGCCAGCACCAACCAGCTGTTGTGCCACTTCGGTGGTGAGAGCGCCGAGCAGCTGCGCCAGGTGGTCGACAACCCCCGTGATCAGGGGCTATCCCATATTCACTCCTCGCTGCTGATGGCCTCGCGCTCGATGCTGTCGGAAGGAGGTGGCCATGTCGACTAAGAGTCTGCTGGAGGAGTTGGAACAGGTGCAGCTCGCCATCGACCTGATCGAGCTGGGCGCCCGCCTCCAGGTGCTCGAGACCGAGACCGATCTCAGCCGGGCCCGGCTGATCCGGCTGTTCAAGGAAGTGCGTGGCATGTCGCCGCCCAAGGGCATGCTGCCGTTCTCCACGGACTGGTTCATCACCTGGATGCCCAACGTCCACTCCTCGCTGTTCTACAACATCTACCAGCGCCTGCTGGTGGATCTGGAATGTGGGCGCATGGAGGCCTTTATCAAGGCCTACCGGCTGTATCTGGAGCAGGTGGCGATCGACGACGCCGAGGCCGTGCTGGGGCTGACCCGGGCCTGGACCCTGGTGCGCTTCTTCGAGAGCGACCAGCTCCAGCTCTCCGAATGCGGTCGCTGTCACGGCCACTTCGTGGCCCATGCCCACAGCCCCTCCCACGACTACGTCTGCGGCATCTGTCAGCCGCCCTCCCGGGCCGGCAAGACTCGCAAGCGCAGCGCCAGGCCGGCGGGTGCCAACGCCGAACCGGCCAAGGTGGCACGCCAGGCCTGAGGCCGTTCGCCGGAGCGGGTATCTTCCCGCTCCGGCATCAACATTCTTTCTCCTCTTCCCCTCAAGTCCCCGTCGATTCCGGCCGATAACCTTCGTCAGCAACATCATTCACGTGTCGGCGAAGGAACTCGTTGTGCTGATCCTCATTGGTTATCTGGTTGTCCTGATCACGGTCTTCGGCGGCTTCGTGCTGGCCGGCGGCAGCCTTGGCCCACTTTTCCAGCCCACCGAGCTGCTGATGATCGGCGGCGGCGGTCTCGGCGCCTTCATCGCCGCCAACAACGGCAAGGCACTCAAGGCCTCGTTTCGCATTCTGCCGCGACTGCGCCGCTCCAAGAAGTACGACAAGGCGTTGTACATGGAGCTGATGGCGCTGCAGTACAAGCTGCTCGCCAAGATCCGCCGCGACGGCATGCTGGGCATCGAGCGCGATATCGACAATCCCCAGGAGAGCGCGCTGTTCAACGAGCATCCCAAGGTGCTCGCCGACCCGACCATCATGACCTTCCTCACCGACTATCTGCGCCTGATGGTCAGCGGCAGCATGGACCCCATGGAGATCGACGAGCTGATGCTCCATGAGATCGAGGCCTTCGAACAGGAGGCGCACATCCCCGCCGATGCCATCCACAAGGTCGGCGATGCCATGCCCGCCTTCGGCATCGTCGCGGCGGTGATGGGCGTGGTGAAGGCGCTCAGCGCCTCCAACGCCGACCCCGAGCAGATGGGCGTGATGATCGCCCATGCGCTGGTCGGCACCTTCCTCGGCATCCTGCTCGGCTACGGCTTCATCCTGCCGCTGTCGAGCCGCATCGAGCGTCAGACCAAGGAGGTCGAGAAGGTGCTGCAGTGCATGCGCGTGACCCTGCTGGCCAGCCTGCACGGCTATGCGCCTCAGCTGGCGGTGGAGTTCGGCCGCAAGGCGCTGCACAGCCAGGAGCGTCCCGGCTTCAGCGAGCTCGAGGAATACGTGCGTGAATCCAAGGCGGGTGTGGGCAGCGCATGAGTCAGGGGGACAATCGCCGGCCGATCATCATTCGGCGCAAGAAGGTCGTTCAGGGCCATCATGGTGGCAGCTGGAAGATCGCCCTGGCGGACTTCATGACCGCCCTGATGGCGCTGTTCCTGGTGATGTGGATCCTCTCCACCTCCAGCCCCGAGCAGCGCGAGGGCGTGGCCGACTACTTCAGCACGCCGCTGGTGGCGGCGATCACCAGCGGCGACAGGTCCGCCGTCAGCCAGAACGTGATTCCCGGCGGCGGGCCCGATCCGACCTATCAGGAAGGCGAGCGTGCGCGCATCGACCTGCGTCAGCAGACCCGCCCCAGCGAGCGGCAGCGCCGCGCCTTCCGCGATCTGCAGCGGCGCATCGAGGCGGCGATCGAGGCCGATCCGGACCTCAAGGAGCTGCGCGACCAGCTGCGCTTCGACATGACGCCCGAGGGGCTGCGCATCCAGCTGCTGGACAACGAGCAGCGGCCCATGTTCGAGCTCGGCAGCGCCCGGGTGGCGCCCTACATGCACGATCTGCTCTACCTGATCGCGCCGCTGCTCAACGAGCTGGACAACGACCTGAGCATCAGCGGCCACACCGACAGTCTGGCCTATCTCAACGGCCAGCGCGGCTACGGCAACTGGGAGCTGTCCTCCGCCCGCGCCAACGCCTCGCGCCGCGAGCTGGTGGCTGGCGGGCTGGATGCCGACAGGCTGCTGCGCGTGGCGGGCTTCGCCGATCAGGTGACGATGCCCGACACCGTGCCGAGCGACCCGATCAACCGGCGCATCGAGCTGCTGGTGCTGTTCGAGGTCGTGTCCGAGCGCATTCGCTCGCCGCGGGTGGTCGATGGAATCGGCCTGCCGTCAACGCTGGGCGGCGGCCGCCAGCCGTCGCCCGACGAATCGCCGATGGAGCGTTTCAACCAACGACTCAACGAGGCCCTGGGCCCGGCATCATCGCCCTGAGAGGCGCCATACACCCTGGGTAGGGAACCGCATGGATATCACCGATTTCTATGACACCTTCTTCGAGGAGGCCGAGGAGCTGCTGGCCGACATGGAGCGCCATCTCCTCGAGCTCGACGTCGATGATCCGGACGCCGAGCAGCTCAACGCCATCTTCCGGGCGGCACACTCGATCAAGGGTGGCGCCGGCACCTTCGGCTTCGACGTCCTGCAGCGGACCACGCACCTGTTCGAGAACCTGCTGGATCACGCGCGCCAGGGCGAGCTGACGCTGCGCCGGGATATCGTCGACACCTTTCTGGAAACCAAGGACATGCTGCACGACCAGATGGACGCCTATCGCAACGGCGACGAGCCCGATCAGGAGGCCTTCGCCCGCATCTGCGAGACCCTCAAGCGCCTGGCGCTGGAGGAGATCGGCCAGTCGCTGGACGGCGGCGAACCCGCCCCCAAGGCCGCCGAGCCGGCACCTGCTCCTGTCTCTTATACACATCTG
>NZ_PYUQ02000025.1:0-26432 GCF_003030865.2 Halomonas sp. SL1
CCCCGAAGGTTGGATTGGGTGTCCAACTTTCGGGGTGCAGTTCACCAGTGGCCCGGGCGTCTCGCGTCGGTCAGCGGGACCGATCAGCCCAGCCAGCGACGAGCATTGCGGAACAGACGCATCCAGGCGCCGTCCTGAGTCCACTCGGTCGGACGCCAGGAATTGGTCACCGCACGCACCACGCGCTCGGGGTGCGGCATCATGGCGGTGACGCGGCCGTCCGGCGTGGTCAGGCCGGTGATGCCGGAGGGCGAACCGTTGGGGTTGGCCGGATAGCGGGTGGTCACCTGGCCATAGTTGTCCACGTAGCGCAGCGCCACCTGGGGGGAGCCCTGCATGCTGCGCAGGTGCGCGCTGTCGCGGAACTCGGCGCGGCCCTCGCCGTGGGCCACGGCGATCGGCAGCAGCGAGCCTTCCATGCCGGAGAGCAGGATCGACGGGCTCTCCTCCACGCGCACCATGGCCACGCGGGCCTCGAACTGCTCGGACTCGTTGCGCACGAAGCGCGGCCAGGCCTCGGCGCCGGGGATCAGCTCCTTGAGCTGGGAGAGCATCTGGCAGCCATTGCACACGCCCAGGGCGAAGCTGTCGTCGCGGCCGAAGAAGCCGGCGAACTGCTCCCGGGCCCGGTCGTTGAACAGCACCGACTTGGCCCAGCCGCCGCCGGCGCCCAGCACGTCGCCGTAGGAGAAGCCGCCGCAGGCCACCAGGCCCTTGAAGTCCTCCAGGCCGACGCGCCCCTCGAGGATGTCGCTCATGTGCACGTCGACGGCCTCGAAGCCGGCGTTGTCGAACGACCAGGCCATCTCCAGATGACCGTTGACGCCCTGCTCGCGCAGCACCGCCACCGCCGGCCTGGCGGTATTGACGAACGGCGCGGCGATGTCCTCGTTCACGTCGAAGCTCGGCTGGGCGGAGAGGCCCGGGTCGCGGCCGTCGAGCAGGCCGTCGAACTCGCTCTTGGCGCACTCGGCGTTGTCGCGCAGCGCCTGCATGCGATAGCTGGTCTCGCTCCAGGTGCGCTGGGCCAGCAGCCGGGTGGTCTCGAGCAGCGGCTCCTCGAACAGGGTCACGCGGACCTGGTCGTCGTAGCGCGGACGGGCGATCACGCCGCAGCTCTCGAGGCCGGCGCCGGCGAACTGCGCCAGCACTTCCTCGGTGTGCGCCCGCGGCACCTGGATCACCGCCCCGAGCTCCTCGGCGAACAGCGCGTTGAAGGCATCGGCGGGCTCGTCGATCAGCCAGTCGAGCTTGATCTCGAGGCCGGCGTGAGCGGCGAAGGCCATCTCCAGCAGGGTCACCAGCAGGCCGCCGTCGCTGCGGTCGTGGTAGGCCAGCAGCTTGCCGTCGGCGTTGAGGCCCTGGATCACGGTGAAGAACGCCTTGAGGTCCTCCGGATCGTCCAGGTCCGGGCACTCGTCGCCCACCTGGCCGTAGACCTGGGCCAGCGCCGAGCCGCCGAGGCGGTTCTTGCCGCCGCCGAGATCGATCAGGATCAGGTCGGACTCGTCCTGGGTCAGGTCGATCTGCGGGGTCAGCGTCTTCATGGCGTCGGTGACCGGGGCGAAGCCGGTGGTCACCAGGGTCAGCGGCGAGGTGATGCTCTTGTCCTCGACCTCGCCCTTGTCGTTCTCGGCCTGCCAGGCGGTGCGCATGGACATGGAGTCCTTGCCCACCGGCACGGCGATGCCGAGCGCCGGGCACAGCTCCATGCCCACGGCATGCACGGCGTCATACAGCGCCTGGTTCTCGCCCGGATGGCTGGCCGCGCTCATCCAGTTGGCGGAGAGCTTGACGTCGCCGAGCTTGGCGATCGGCGCCGCGGCCAGGTTGGTGATGGTCTCGGCCACCGCCAGGCGGGCGCTGGCGGCCGGATCGATCAGCGCCACCGGCGGGCGCTCGCCCATGGCCATGGCCTCGCCGGCATGGGTGTCGAAGGTCGCGGTGGTCACCGCCACGTCGGCCACCGGCACCTGCCACGGGCCGACCATCTGGTCACGGGCCACCTGGCCGGTGATCGAGCGGTCACCGATGGTGATCAGGAAGTTCTTGGACGCCACGGTGGGCAGGCGCAGCACCCGGTCCATGGCCTCGCGCAGGTCGAGGTTGTCGAGCATGATACCCGGCATCTCGCGGCTCTCGCGGCTGAACTCGCGGGTCATCTTGGGCGGCTTGCCGAACAGCACGCTCATCGGCAGGTCGACCGGCCTGGTGTCGAAGTGGCCGTCGCGGACCTCCAGGTGGTGCGCCTCGGTGGCCTCGCCGACCACGGCGTAGGGGCAGCGCTCGCGCTGGCACAGGGCATCGAAGGCCGCGAGGTTCTCCGGGGACACGGCGAGCACGTAGCGCTCCTGGGCCTCGTTGCACCAGATCTCCAGCGGGCTCATGCCCGGCTCGGCGTTGGGCACCTCGCGCAGCTCGAAGCGGCCGCCGCGGTCGCCGTCCTTGACCAGCTCCGGCAGGGCGTTGGACAGGCCACCGGCACCCACGTCGTGGATGAAGCAGATCGGGTTGTCGTCGCCCAGCGCCCAGCAGCGGTCGATCACTTCCTGCACGCGACGCTCGATCTCGGGGTTGTCGCGCTGCACGGAGGCGAAGTCCAGGTCGGCGCTGGAGGCGCCGGAGGCCATGGAGGAAGCCGCGCCGCCGCCCAGGCCGATCAGCATCGACGGCCCGCCCATCACGATCAGCTTGCCGCCGACCGGGATCTCGCCCTTCTGGACGTGGTCCTCGCGGATGTTGCCGTAGCCGCCGGCGATCATGATCGGCTTGTGGAAGCCGCGACGCTCGACGCCGTTGGCGCCCAGGGCGTCCTGCTCGTAGCTGCGGAAGTAGCCGGTCAGGTTGGGGCGACCGAACTCGTTGTTGAAGGCGGCGCCGCCGATCGGCCCCTCGAGCATGATCTCGAGGGCGTCGACGATGCGCTCGGGCTTGCCGTAGTCGAAGGCTTCCCAGGGCTGCACGAACTCGGGGATGCGCAGGTTGGAGACGGTGAAGCCGGTCAGGCCCGCCTTGGGCTTGCCGCCGATGCCGGTGGCGCCCTCGTCGCGGATCTCGCCGCCGGCGCCGGTGGCCGCGCCCGGATGCGGGGCGATGGCCGTCGGGTGGTTGTGGGTCTCCACCTTCATCAGGATGTTGACCGGCTCCTGGTGGGCGGCGTAGACGGCGCGCTCGGCGGCGTCGCCGGTCAGCGGCGCGGCGAAGAAGCGGCCGGCCCGGCTTCCGCGGATCACCGCGGCGTTGTCGCTGTAGGCCGAGAGGATGTCGTCCGGCGAGGCCTCATAGGTGTTCTTGATCATCTTGAACAGCGAGCGCGGCTGGGCCTCGCCGTCCACCACCCAGTCGGCGTTGAAGATCTTGTGCCGGCAGTGCTCGGAGTTCGCCTGGGCGAACATCATCAGCTCGACGTCGGCCGGGTTGCGGCCCAGGCCCTGGAAGGCCTCGCACAGGTAGTCGATCTCGTCCTCGGCCAGCGCCAGGCCCAGCGCGACGTTGGCCTCCTCCAGCGCCGGGCGACCGCCGCCGAGGATGTCCACCTGGCCGAGCGGCGCCGGCTCGTGGTGGGCGAACAGCTTGGCGGCATCGGAGGCGTCGAACAGCACCGTCTCGGTCATGCGGTCGTGGAGCGCCGCGAGGACGGCCTCGTAGGCCTCCTCGGAGAGCTCGCCGGCGAAGCGCACCCGGTAGGCGATGCCGCGCTCGAGGCGACGGATCTGGCTCAGGCCGCAGTTGCGGGCGATGTCGGTGGCCTTCGAGGACCAGGGCGACTGGGTGCCGATGCGGGGTACCACCAGGAACAGGCGACCGTCGCCCCGGGCACCGGTATCGTGGGCCGGGCCGTAGTCCAGCAGGCGCTCGAGCAGGCGGCGATCCTCGCCCTCCAGCTCGCCGTCGTGGTCGACGAAGTGCACGTAGTCGGCGCCGAGCGCCTCGACCTGTGGAGCCACGGCGTGCAACGCTTCGAGCAGCTTGGCATGACGGAAGGCGGAGAGGGCGGGCGCGCCACGCAGTTCGAGCATATCCTGGGGCCTCTGAAACAAGCAGAATGCGGTAAAGACGGGGGCCGCGGCCGGCGGCAATGAGCGCACATGATACTGGAAAGCGCGGGCGGCGAGAAATCGGCGTGGATGACAGCCTGCGAGGCGCTGGGTAAGGTGGCGGTACTCATCGCATCCCGACATCACTATGCTGGCATCCCTGCTCGACCACCTGCGCCGCCGCCGGCGCAACTACGCGACCCTGTGCGCGTTACTGGGGCTGGGCCTGATCACCGATCGCCCCCACCGCGCCCCCGGACCTCTGCTCGAGGAGGTACGGACGCGGGACTTCCTCAACGTCCAGACCCGTAACACCCCCACGACCTACTACGAGGGCCGCCAGGGGCCGACCGGCTTCGAATACGAGCTGATGCGGCGCTTCGCCGATTTCCTGGGCGTCAGCCTCAACCTGGACGCCGACCACGACATCGCAGGCGTCCTCGAGGCGGTCCGCCGCGAGGGCGATCTCGGCGCCGCGGCCCTGCCGCTGGACCCCACCCTGGACGGCCTGATGTTCAGCCGCCCCATCCTGCCGCTGCAACCGGTGCTGGTGTATCGCCGCGGGCTGCCGCCCCCCGGCGAGATTGCCGACCTCGAGGGTCTCGCGATCGGCACCCTGAGCAATACCGGCACCGATCGGGTGATGCACGAACTGAAGGCCGAGCACCCCTGGCTGAGCTGGCAGGAGGCCGATGACATCGAGGTCTCGGCACTGCTCGGCCGGGTTGCCGATGGCACCCTGGACGCCGCCGTGGTCTTCGAGCGCCAGTTCCGCCTCAACCGGCTGTTCTTCCCCGAGGTGGAGGACGGTTTCCGGCTGGGGCGCCCGCTGTCGCTGGCCTGGGCCTTCCCCAGCGAGCGCGGGCTCGGCCTGCTGCGCGAGGCCAATCGCTTCCTCGAGACGCTGCAGGACAGCGGCCTGCTGGCCCGCCTCGAGACCCGCTATCTGGGTCGCGACAACTATCTGGAATACGTCGGCGCGCGTACCTTCATCGGTCACGTCCACGAACGGCTGCCCACCTACGACGCCCTGTTCCGCGAGGCCGCTCGCGACAGCGGATTCGACTGGAAGCTGCTGGCCGCGGTGGGCTATCAGGAATCCCACTGGCGGCCCGACGCCACCTCGCCTACCGGGGTGCGCGGGCTGATGATGCTGACCAATGCCACCGCCGGGGAGCTCGGCGTCGACAACCGTCTCGACCCAGCCCAGAGCATCCATGGCGGCGCGCGTTACCTGCGCTCGCTAAAGGATCGTCTGCCGGAGTCGATAACCGGGGACGACCGCTTGTTCATGGCCCTGGCCGCCTACAACGTGGGCCTCGGCCATCTCTACGATGCCCGTCGCCTCGCCGAGATGCGCGGCGGCGACCCCGACACCTGGGAAGACGTGCGCGACGCCCTGCCCCTGCTGCAGGAGCGCGAATGGTACAGCAAGACCCGCTACGGCTATGCCAGGGGCGGCGAGCCGGTCATCTACGTTCGCAACATTCGTCGCTACCACGAGATCCTCGCCTATGTGGACCGCAGCCGTCAGCAGTTCCATCGCCTCAGCGCCCGTCAGCCCTCTGGCGCGGACGACACTGGCACCCCGCCGAGCGGCTGAGATCCGCTCATGAAATACCGGCTTGGCGCCCTGCCGCTGTCGGCCGCCGCCCCGCTGGTGGCGCTGCTCGGCCTGCTGATGGCGTCCCTGCCCCTGGCGGGAGCCGGCATGGAACTGATCGTCATCGGCCTGACCGCCGCCGGCCAGCTGGCCTGGCACCTGCGGCACCTGACGCTGTCGCGGCTGGTGACATGGCCGACGCTGGCCTGGCTGGCCATCGCCCTGCTCAGCTATCAGCTGCCGGAAGCCTGGGTGTCCCAGGCCGACTGGAACCGCTGGGCGGGGCGCCTGATGGCGGGGAGCCACATCGACGACTGGCGTCCTCCGCTGCTGATGTTGCTGTGCCTGGGCCTGCTGAACCTCAGCCTGCTGACCCGCACCCGAGCCAACCTCGGCGCCCCGCTGCTGATGAGCACCGCCGGCCTGGCGCTGCTCGCTCAACTGCTGGCCCCTCACCCCGCGGACGGGCCGCTGGCGCTGAGCCCCGACGGCCCACTGCTCGCAGCCCAGGCCTGCCTGCTGCTCGCCCAGCTGGTCGACATCCTCGGTGGCTGGCGGACCTCGCGAAACAGCATCCTGCGCGCCCTGTGGCCTTCGCTGCTGCTGGCCACGCTGACGATGGGACTGTGGTATCACCAGCATCGGGACGCCGACCGCCAGCAGCAGCAGGCGATCGCCGAGCTCGGGCAACGGCTGGGCCAGCGGCTCTCGGACGAGATCGACGACCACCTGGCCGCCATGCGTCGCTTCGCCGCGTCATGGCGCTGGCAGGACGCACCGCCCTCCGCCGACCAGTGGGCCTATCAGGCCGAGCTGTACCACCAGGACTTCCCGTACCTGCTCAACATCGCGTTCATCGACCCGCGAAGCCGTATCCTCCACGTACATCCGGCCAATGCGTACAACACGCCGTTGCTCGGCACCCGGCTGTTCGAGGCTCAGCCGGACGGACGCGAGGCGCTGGGCAAGGCCCTGCACGATGGCACCATCGGCCAGACCCGGGTCATCGCGCTGCTCCAGGGCCAGCCCGGCATGGTCCATTACCTGCCGGTCATCCAGGCCCGGGACGCCCGCATCCTCGGCGCCGTGGGCGTGGTGGTCGGCCTGCGCTCGATGGCGGACACGCTGTTCCGTCAGGTCGCCCCCGACACCGCCGCCCTGACGCTGCTGGACGGCGAACGGCTGCTCGCCCACCAGGGCACCGCCCGGCGCCCCGGCCCCTGGCGCCATGCCTCGCCGCTGACGCTGGACGACCTGTCGCTGACCCTGATCACCCGCCCCGGCCACGATGCACTGCTGGCCCGGCGCCCACGACTGCCGGTGGTCACCCTGGCGGCGGGGCTGACGCTGGCTTACCTGCTCTACCTGGCCCTGTTCGCCCGCCGCTACATGCAACTGCAGCACCGTCAGGCACGGCGCTCCAACCGCGAGCTGCGCCGCGAGGTGCGCAACCGCACCCGGCTGCAGCAGGAAGTCGAGTGGCTCGCCACGCACGACGAACTCACCCGGCTGCCCAACCGACGCCGCTTCCTCCAGGTGCTGGCGGAACACGACCGGGTGCGACCGCTGAGCGTGCTGCTGTGCGATATCGACCACTTCAAGCTGGTCAACGACCGGCTCGGTCACCTGGTCGGCGACCGCTATCTCGCCGAGCTGGGCCGACTCGGCCACGCGGTGCTCGATGCCGCCGGCGGCGTCTTCGCCCGGCTCGGCGGCGAGGAGTTCGTCGCCTGCCTGCCCGGGTCGAGCGCGGAAGACGCGGAAGCGGTGGCGAGGCGCCTGCAGGCGGCCCTCGCCGAGAGTCGGCTGACGCATCAGGACGGCGCACCGGTGACCCTCAGCGTCGGCGTGGCGACCCTCGACGAGGGGCCGCTGGTGGCCGATGAGCTGCTCCAGGCCGCCGACGACGCCCTCTACCGTGCCAAGTCACTGGGGCGCGACCGCATCGAGCGGGCCATCTCGCCGGCCGACCTACCCGTCGGTGGCCCCTGAACGGCGTTCGGCGAAGAAGGCCTTGAGCAGCTTCGAGACCCGGGCGGCCAGCACCCCGCCCTCCACCGTCACTCGATGGTTGTACCAGGGCTGGGCGAACAGGTTGGCCTTCGACTCGACCATGCCGGTGCGTGGCTCGGCGGCACCGTAGACCACCCGCGCCAGCCGCGCGTGGATGATCGCCCCGGTGCACATCAGGCAGGGCTCCAGGGTCACGAACAGGGTGCAGCCATCGAGGCGGTAGTTGCCGAGGCGCGTGCCGGCATCGCGCAGGGCGCGGATCTCGGCGTGGGCGCTGGGGTCATGGCCCGCCACCGGCGCGTTGTAGCCCTCGCCGACGATCTCGCCGGCGGCGTCCACCACCACCGCGCCGACCGGAACCTCCCCGGCCTCCCCGGCCAGCCGTGCCTGCTCGAGGGCACGATGCATGTAGAACTCGTCGCTGCGCATGACCGCCGACTCCCGTAGACTACTCAGAATGAAACATTCGTATGAACGCCCGCCACGCGCGGATGCCGTGGCCCATGGAGGATACCCGGAATGAGCGACGCCCTGAACGACCTGGCCGACCTGCTGCGCCTCGAGCCCCTGGAGGAGAACCTGTTCCGCGGCCGTAGCCAGGATCTGGGCCTGCCCCAACTGTTCGGCGGCCAGGTGCTCGGCCAGGCGCTCTCCGCGGCCACTCATACCGTGGACGCCAGCCGGCGCGTGCACTCGCTGCACGGCTATTTCCTGCGCCCCGGCGACGCCAGCCGCCCGGTGATCTACCAGGTCGACGCGGTGCGCGACGGCCGCAGTTTCACCACCCGCCGCATCACCGCCATCCAGAAGGGCCGGCCGATCTTCTTCTGCAGCGCCTCCTTCCACGGCCAGGAGAGCGGCCTCGACCACCAGCCGACGATGCCCGAGGTGCCCTCCCCGGAAGCCCTCGACCGGGCCAACCTGCACCAGCGCTTCCCTGGCCACCCCATCGAGTTCTGCCACATCGAGGACGACGCCGAGCCGGGGCGCCCGGCCCGCAAGCGGCTGTGGTTCCGCCTCGCCGGCGAGCTGCCGGACGACCCGGCTCTGCATCGCTACCTGCTCGCCTACAGCTCCGACTTCCACCTGCTGACCACCGCGCTGGTGCCCCACGGCAAGCGCTTCGGCGATCCCGACCTGCGTATCGCCAGCCTCGATCACTCGCTGTGGTTCCACCACGACGTCAGGGTCAACGACTGGCTGCTCTACGACATGGACAGCCCCTGGGCCGGCGGCGCCCGCGCCTTCACCCGCGGCAGCATCTACGACCGCCAGGGTCGCCTGGTCGCCTCCAGCGCCCAGGAGGGCCTGACCCGCGTGGAGGACTGAGCCGGGGACGTCGCGACCCGGGCCATGAACGACGACGCCGCCCCTGATATCAGGGGCGGCGTCGCGAGAAGTGGTGCCGGTGAGTGGACTCGAACCACCGACCTACGCATTACGAGTGCGTTGCTCTACCAGCTGAGCTACACCGGCTTTGCGCCGCATCATACGGCCCGACACGCCGCGCTGCCAAGAGGCCTCAGCGCCCGCTGCTGGCCGCCAGCAGGGTGCCCTCCGGCGGCTCGGCCTGGAAGTGCGCCCGTAGCCCTTCGACGATGGATGTCACCAGCGCCTGCTGATGGGCGCCGCTCTGCAGGCGACGTTCCTCGTTCGGATTGGAGATGAACCCGGTCTCGACCAGCAGCGAGGGAATGTCGGGCGACTTCAGCACCACGAAGGCGGCCTGCTCGACCTGCGACTTGTGCAGGTCGTTGATGCGCCCCAACCGCTCGAGGATGCGCCCGCCGGCGGCCAGCGACTGGTTGAGGGTGGCGTTCATGGAGAGGTCGAGCAACGCGCTGCGGGTGGCCATGTCCTGCTCGGCCAGGGCGATGAAGGCCTCGTCGTCGGCGATCACCGCGCGGTTCTCGCTGTTGGCCAGCCAGCGGGCGGACTCCGAGCTGGCACCGCTCGTCGACAGCGCATAGACCGAGCTGCCGTGGGGCCCCGGCCGGTCCACGGCATCGGCGTTGATCGAGACGAAGAAATCGACGCGATGCTCGCGGGCGATGGTCGTCCGTCGACGCAGCCCCACGTAGACGTCGCGATCCCGGGTCAGCACCGCGCGAAAGCCCGGCGCCTCGTTGAGGCGGCGCGCCAGTCGCCGGGCAAGCTCCAGCACCACGTCCTTCTCGTAGGTGCCACTCGGACCCACGGCGCCCGGGTCCTTGCCGCCATGACCGGCATCCACGGCGATCACGATATCGCGGCCACCACCGGTCGGCAGTGAAGGCGCAGGATCGACCGGCGCCGGCGGCGCAGACGCGGGGCCGGACGCGGCGAGGTCCAGTACCAGCCGATGCCCCTGAAGGCCTGCGGGCGGCAGCTCATGGCTCTCGACCTCGACGGGGCCGCTCAGGTCGAGCACCACCCGGGTGCCGTCGCCGCGGGCCCCGGTGCGAATGCCGGTGATCGGGCTGCCGGCCAGCGGCACATCCCCCAGCTCGCCGGCCAGACGACCCTCGGCCAGGTCGATGACCAACCGGTCCGGCCCGCGCAGCGTGAAGACATCGCTCGGCATCGCCGTGGAAAGGTCCAGCACCACCCGGGTATGCGCCGCCTCGCTGCGCAGTCGCAGATCCTGCACCTCGCCGCCGAGCGCCATCAGGCTCCAGAACAGCAGCGCGCCCGACAGGCAGGCCAGCAGGCGTGCGCCGCATCGGCGTCCACTCCGGGTTTCACGATCGATCATCTGACTGGCATCCCCTCACGGCACGAGTCGCCCTTCCCTAATGCGTCGGAAGAGTATCGGCCAGGATGGGAGAGGCTTGAGCGGGCACCGCGTCCGCGGAGACTCCCCGTTGCAGGGATGGACGTTCGGTGAAATACGGCAGAGGAAACGCAGGAAAGGAAGAGGTGGCCGGCACCCGGCGTCCGCGAGCTCGCGGACCGCCAGGATCAGGTGCAGGTCGAACCCTGCGCCTTAGATGTAGGCGTAGGCCATGCGGCTCTGGAAGTTGCGATAGGCGTTCTCGGTCATCACTTCCAGCACGCGGTAGGCACGCTTGCCGAAACGCTTGGCCAGGGAAGGACGGGCGGTGGCGGTAGCAGTCGTCATGGTAGATGATCCTTGCGTCGGTGGATGTCGAAGGCATTATACCTTTGTCTATATACTTTAGTCTAATCGTGACGCAGTGCAACATTCCACGTCCCACCGATCTCTCGCGTCACCGCACCTTGACCCTCATCAGCTCGTTCCAGCGGGTGGTGTAGCGCGCGGTACGATGCTCGCAGCGCAGCGGCCAGGCGGCGTGCTCGCCGGGCACACCGAAGCGAACGGTATCGCGGCCCATGCGGGCGTTGAGGCGATCGAGGGTGGCCATCAGCGCCTCGCCGCGCCGCCGCTCGGGGCCGTGGCCGGCCTGCAGCAGCGAGAGCTGATGACGCTCGGCGTCGACCAGGTCGAGCAGCATCACCCCGCACTTCTGATAGCGCACGCCGTCGAGGAAGATCGCCGCCAGGCCGCGCTGGGCGGCGGCGATCAGCTCCCGGGTGTCGTCGCTGGGGCCGGGCAGTGCCACCACCTGGCTGTTGCGGTACTGGCGCTCGCCGAGCCGGTGCGGGTCGCTGCGCAGGAACACCAGCACCGCGCAGGCGCGGCTGCCCTGGCGGCGCAGCTTCTCGGCGGCCCGGGCGCCGTGCTGGCGGATCGCGGCCTTGAGCTCGGCCGCCTCGCCGGTCAGCCGACCGAAGGAGCGCGACACCATGATCCGCTGGCGCGGCTCGGTGACGTCGTCCAGGGCGATGGCCGGTCGCCCGCGCAGCTCCCAGACCAGCCGCTCCAGCACCACCGAGAAGGTACGGCGGATCTGCTTGGGATCGGCCTGGCGCAGCTGCCAGGCGGTGTGGATGTCCTGCAGCGCCAGCCGCTCGGCGCTGCGCCGCGCCACGCCCCACAGCGCGTGCACCGGCAGCGCCTCGAGCACACGCCGGGTCTCGGGCGTATCGGCCTTGAGGAGGCAGACGCCGCCCAGAGCGGAGTGCGACTTGGCGACGCGATTGGCGGTCTTGGCCAGCACCCGGGTCGGCGCCAGCCCCACGCAGGTCGGAATGCCGGTATCGCGCAGCACCCGCCCGCGCAGCCGGTGGCCCCAGGCCTCGAGGTCGTCGGGCTCATGCCCGTCGAGGCCGACGAAGCTCTCGTCGATGGAATAGGCCTCGATCTCCGGCGAAAACTCACCCAGGACCCGGTTCACGCGCCGGCTCATGTCGCCGTAGAGGGCGTAGTTGCTGGACAGCAGCGTCATCCGGCGGCGCTGCGCGGGCGATATCTGGTGCGCCGGCATGCCCATCGCCACGCCCAGCGCCTTGAGCTCCGCCGAGCGCGCCACCACGCAGCCATCGTTGTTGGAGAGCACGCCCACCGCCCGGCCCTCCAGGCGCGGGTCGAAGACACGCTCGCAGCTGACGTAGAAGTTGTTGCTGTCGACCAGGGCGATCACGGCGCCGCTCCCGGCAGGGCGTGCAGCACATGGGTGACCACGCCCCACACGTGGCACTCGCGGCCGGCCAGCGGAATCGGCGCGTAGCGCGGGTTGCTGGCCTCCAGCACCAGGGCGTCGCCGCGCCGGGCCAGCCGCTTGACCGTGGGCTCGCCGTCCACGGCGATGATCACCACCCGCCCGGGCCGCGGCTCCAGGCTGCGGTCCACCACCAGCAGGTCGCCGTCATGAATGCCGTCGCCGAGCATCGAATCGCCCTCGGCGCGCACGAAGTAGGTGGAGGCCGGGCGGCGCACCACGTGGGCGTGAAGGTCGAGCTCCACGTCCAGATGATCGTCGGCGGGGCTCGGGAAGCCCGCCCGCACCCGGCATCCCAGCAGCGGCTGGACGGCCCCCGAAGAGGACGGCGCCGCGGCTCGCCCGCCCGCGGCGCCGAGAATCGGCGACGCCATGGCCACCTCCCTCGAATAATGTATTTATATACAGTATCCGAGAGCGATGACCGACTGGCAAGTCTCTCCGTTCGGCCTGGCCTACCTCTCGATCTGGCCTACCTCTCGATCTGGCCTACCTCTCGATCTGGCCTACCTCTCGATCTGGCCTACATCGCCACCTCGGCCGGCTTCACCAGGTCCTCGAACACGCCGAAGGCCAGCTGCATCACCTCGTGGTGGCTGCCGGCGCTGAAGGCGATCAGGTCGGCCTCGGCCAGGTGCGGCGAAACGAACACCTCCAGGTCGAAGAGGTTGCCGAAGGGCGGCATCGCCCCCGGCTCGCAGTCGGGAAAACGGTCCTGGAAATCCGCTTCCCTGGCCAGCTCGACGCGGCTGGCACCGACGGCCTGAGCGAAGCGCTGCAGGTCGACCCGGTCGGTGGCCGGCAGCACCGCCAGCGCCAGCCGGCCGTCGATCTCGACCATCACGCTCTTGGCGAAGTGGCGGCCGGGCACGTGGGCCGCCTCGGCGACTTCCTGGGCGGTGTAGGCCGTCGAATGCTGCTGGATGACATATTTGACGCCGTTCTCGTCGAGAAAGCGTCTGACGCGCTCCATGGGCATGGGAATCCCCTCCCCTGTGTCGTGAAAGGGTCTGAAGACGCCGGATCGGCGACGCGCGTCGGGATGGGTCACGGGGCGCCCCGTCCCGGCCGTCTCCTTTTCAGACTAGCAGCCCCGTGCACCACGAATGACGGCAATCCTTGACCTGGTACAGGTTGAGATTCACATGCCGCAGTCACCATCGACTGAACCGCCGACACCTTCACCCAACCACCGGACGGTCCCGCACGGGGCCGCCTCTCGTTTAAGGCGCGATCGTCGGGAAGACCTATGCTGAGGCAACGGGAAGCATCGCGCAGGGAGCGTCTCATGGAAGAAGTCACGCAGCAGTTCCTCGCCGGGCACGACACCGCCATCCGTCTGGCCGTGGCCCTGCTGCTCGGCGCCCTGATCGGCATCGAGCGCGGCTGGGTGGCACGCGAACAGAAGGCCGGCGAACGCATCGCCGGCATACGAACCCACGCCCTGGTCGGCCTGCTTGGCGGCCTCGCCGCCCTGCTCGCCGAGGTCGTCACCGAATGGGCCTTTCCGCTGCTGCTGGTCGTCGTCGCCGCGCTGGCCGGCAGCGCCTATCGCGCGCGGCTGCCCCAGAGCCGGGACTACAGCATCACCGGCCTGATCGGCCTGCTGCTGACCTTCTGCTTCGGCGCCGTGGCGGTGGCCGTGGACCTGGCGCTGGCCGCAGCCTGCGCGGTGGTCACCGCGCTGATCCTCGACAACAAGCGCGAGATCCACGGCTTGCTCAATCGCCTGCAGGCCCACGAGCTGGACGCGGGCCTGAAGCTGTTGCTGATCACGGTGGTGATGCTGCCGCTGCTGCCCGACCGCGGGCTGGGCCCCGGCGAGGCGCTCAATCCGCGCGAGCTATGGTGGATGGTGGTGATGATCGCCAGCATCTCCTTCATCGGCTACTTCGCCATGCGCCTGGGCGGCGCCGCCAAGGGCATCCTGTTCACCAGCCTGTTCGCCGGGCTCAGCTCCTCCACCGCCCTGACCCTGCACTTCAGCCGCCTGTCGCGCCAGCAGGCCGCGCTCACCCCCTTGCTGGCGGCGGGCATCCTGATCGCATGCGGCACCATGTTCCCGCGCATCCTGCTCTACTGCCTGGTGATCAACCCGGCGCTGCTGCCCAGCCTGGTGCTGCCGGTGGCGCTGATGACCCTGCTGCTCTATCTGCCGGCCCTGCTGCTGTGGCGCCGTCATCGCCAGGGAGCGCGCATCGAGCGCCCCGAGCGCCATCAGAACCCGCTGGAGCTGCGCATGGCGCTGCTGTTCGGCGTGCTGCTGGCGGCGATCATGCTGCTCGGCCAGTGGCTCCAGGCCTGGCTCGGCGACGCCGGCATCTACCTGCTGGCGGCGGCCTCCGGCGTGGCCGACGTGGACGCCATCACCCTGTCGCTGACCCGGCTCTCTCAGGATGCCATCCCGCCCTCGACCGCGGTGCTCGGCATCATCCTGGCCGCCTCGGTCAACAACGTGATCAAGGCCGGCATGGCCGCCGGGCTCGGCAGCGCGGCGCTGGGCAAGCGGGTCGCCCCGCCGATGCTGCTGTCGCTGCTGGTCGGGCTGGGCGTGGCCTGGTGGCAGTGACGCCGCTCACTCGGGAAACCGGCACGCTACCAGCGCCGCCAGATCGTCCTCGCAGGCCACACCGGGCGCCCGCGCCTCGTCGCCGTCGCGATACTTGCCGCTGCGCACCAGGCAGGCCTCGAGCCCCAGCTCGAGCGCCGCCGCCACGTCGCACTCGACGTCGTCGCCGACCATCAGCGCCTCATGCGGCTCGACGCCGGCATCCTCCAGCACGGCGCGGAAGAAGCCCGCGGCCGGCTTGCCGAGCACCGTCGCCTCGATCTCGGCAGCGTACTCCAGGGCGCGCACGAAGGGGCCCGCGTCCAGGTGCAGCTCGCCGCCCTGGCGAAAATAGCGATTGGTGCCCACGGTGAGCAGCGGCGCGCCGCGCTGCAGCAGCCCGAAGGCAGCGTCCAGATGGCGGTAGTCGAGGCGCTCGGCGGCATCGCCCAGCACCACGGCGTCGGGATCGGCGGTATCGAGGCCGGCGAACTCGGGCTCGAGGTCGGGATGGATCAGCAGGTAGGGCCGCAGTTCGTGAGCGAGCAGATGGGCCCGGATCGCCGCCGGCGCGGTGAAGACCTGCTCGGGCGCCACCGCGAAACCGAGCTCGCGCAGCTCGGCATGGACCCGCTCGCTGGTCTTGCGCGAGGTATTGGTGACGAAGCGCAGCGCCAGCTCGCGTGCCTGCAGCCGGGCCACCGCCTCCACCGCGCCGGGCAGCGCCCGGCCGTCCTCGTGCAGCACGCCGCTGATGTCGAGCAGTACGGCCTTGAGCATGTCGCCCTCCTCTCGAGAATCGCGCGGCCGCCTTCCCTCGGAGCCGGCCGCCTCCCGTCAGAGGATAGTGGAGCCCGACGCCGGGGGCTCGGCCGTGCCCTTCGATCAGTTCCGTCGATCGACGCCATCGACCCGCGCCAGCCAGGCCTCGGCCAGCCAGCGTCCGGCGCGCAGGATTTCCTCGTCGCGGGTGCCGGCGTAGCCCAGCACCAGCCCCGGCCGCCCCGGCGCCTGCTGATAGAAACCGGACAGCGGCGACAGAGTGATGCCGGCCGCCTCGCCGCGCTCGACCAGGGCCGCCTCGAGGGCGGGATCGTCGAGCCAGGCCACCAGATGCATGCCGGCCTGCCCCTCCGACAGCACCAGCCCACGTGCCACGGCAGGTGCCAGCGCCCGCCGCAGCAACGCCTGGCGCTGGCGGTAGCACTCGCGCATGCGGCGCACGTGCCGCGCGAAGTGCCCGGCGGCGATGAACTCGCCCAGCGCCGCCTGCACCGGGTACTGAGCCTCGCGATGCAGCCTCGCGTTGGCGCGACGGAAGGGCTCCACCAGCGGCGCCGGCAGCACCAGATAGCCGAGCCGGAGCCCCGGATAGAGCACCTTGCTGAGGGTGCCGACGTAGATCACCCGCGCCGCCTCGGTGAGCCCCTGGAGGGCGGCGACGGGCCGCTGGCCGTAGCGGAACTCGCTGTCGTAGTCGTCCTCCACGATCCAGGCGCCATGCGCCTCGGCCGCCTCGAGCAGCGCCAGTCGCCGCGCAAGGCTCATGGTCACGCCGCAGGGATACTGGTGGGAGGGCGTGAGGTAGATCAGCCGCGGGGCGCCGTGGCCCGCCGGCACGCGCGCCGGATTGAGGCCCTCGTCGTCCACCGGAGCCGGCACCAGCGAAAGGCCGGAGGCCTCGAAGCAGGCCCGGGCGCCGCCATAGCCGGGCTCCTCCATCCACACCGCCTCGCCGGGATCGGCCAGCATCCGTGCAATCAGCTCGAAGCCTTGCTGGGCCCCCTGCACCACCAGCACCTGCTCCGGGCGGCAGCGCACCGAGCGCGACAGCCGCAGGTAGTCGCACAGCGCCTCGCGCAGCGCCGGCACGCCACCCTCGGCGCGATAGTCACGCCAGGCCTCGGGGGCTCGCCGCCGGTGGCGCCGGAGCAGGCGTTGCCAGAGCTCGTCGGGGAAGCGGTCGAGGGCCGGCACGCCCGGCGGAAAGGCCTCGTGATGCCCGGCCGCGGCGCCGCTCAGTCGCAGCAGCCGCTCGCCACGTGCCGACAGCGCCGCCGCCGGCGGTGGGTCGTCCGACGTTTCCTGCGACGGCGCATCGACATGAGAAAACGGCAGATCGGCCACGTAGGTGCCGGCGCCGGGTCGGGCCTCCAGGAAGCCCTCGGCGACCAGCTGGTCGAGGGCGTCCAGCACGGTGTTGCGCCCCACGCCCAGCTCCCGCGCCAGGCGGCGGGAGGACGGCAGCCGGGCGCCGCTGGCCAGGCGCCCCGACTGCACCCAGTCGCGCAGCGCCCGATACAGGCGGCGCGTCAGCGGCAGCGAGGAGGACTCGCTCAATACCATGCCCAGCGCCTCGCCGAGCCAGTCGGCCCGCGCGGCGACAACCGGTTCCATCGTTTTATCCAATAGTGGTTCTTATCAGGGAACCACTATGCCCACAGACTCCGAGGCTGTCATCGCCCATCGCCACTCAGTCCAAGGAGATCACCATGCAAGGCACGAGGACAGCGACTTCCCCGGCGCATGACACGACATCGACACGCCCCGGTCATCACCCTCGCGATACGCACATGCCCCTGGCGCAGGCCCGGGCGCTGATCGACGCCCACGGCTTCGCCACACTCACCGACGACCGCCTGCGGGTCAGCCATCTGCCCCTGGTGCTCGAGCGCGACGAGGGCGACGAGCTCGGCACCCTCTACGGCCACTTCGCCCGCGCCAATCCGCACGGTCACGAGCTGGACGGCCGACGGGTGCTGGCGGTCTTCCACGGGCCCCACGGCTACGTGTCGCCGCGCTGGTACGCCGCCGGGCCGGCGGTGCCGACCTGGCACTACGCCGTCGTCCACGCCCGCGGCAGCGTCGAATGCCTCGACGATGCCGCCACCCTGGCCTCGATGGACGCCCTGGTGGCCCGGTACGAGCCCGAGCTGCTGAACGATGCGACGCTCATGAGCGTGGCCTATCGGCGGCGACTGCTCGCCGGCGTGGTCGGTTTCCGGATTCGGCTGGATGACCTGCGGGGCACCGCCAAGCTGGGCCAGCACCGTTCACGAGAGGATCGGGCCGGCGTGCTGGCCGGGCTCGGCGCCAGCGACGATCCGCTGGCCCGGCAGCTGGGGCGCTACGCCCGAGGCTATCTGGCGCAGGTGGTCGGGATGGACGACGAGGCCCCGCCTCGCTGATGGCTCAGCGCTCCGCGGCGGGTTCGGCGCGAGCGGCCTCTGCCTCGTCGCACTCGAGCCCCAGGAAGCCGCCGGACTGGCGCCGCCATAGCGCCGCGTAGAGGCCGTCGCGGGCCAGCAGCTCGCGGTGGCTGCCGACCTCGACGATGCGCCCCTCGTCGACCACCACCAGCCGGTCGAGCATGGCGATGGTCGACAGCCGGTGGGCGATGGCGATCACCGTCTTGCCCGCCATCAGCGCGTAGAGCTGCTCCTGGATGGCGGCCTCGACCTCGGAGTCCAGCGCCGAGGTGGCCTCGTCGAGCACCAGCAGCGGTGCGTTCTTGAGCAGCACCCGAGCGATGGCGATGCGCTGGCGCTGGCCGCCGGAGAGCTTCACGCCGCGCTCGCCGACGTGGGCGTCCAGGCCGCGCCGGCCCCTGGGGTCGACCAGGTCGTCGAGGAAGCCGTCGGCGTGGGCCTGGCGCACCGCGCGCATGATCGCCTCGTCGTCGGCCTCCGGGCAGCCATAGCGGATGTTGTCGCGCACCGAGCGGTGCAGCAGCGAGGTGTCCTGGGTGACCATGCCGATGTGCCGACGCAGCGATTCCTGGGTGACGCCGGCGATGTCCTGATCGTCGATCAGGATGCGCCCGCCCTGCAGGTCGTAGAAGCGCAGCAGCAGGTGGGCGAGGGTCGACTTGCCGGCGCCGGAGCGGCCGATCAGCCCGACCTTCTCGCCCGGGGCGATGGTCAGGTCGAAGCCGTCGAATACCGGCCGTTCCAGCGCCGCCCCGGGGCGCGCGTAGCCGAAGCGCAGCGCCTCGAAGCGGATCTCGCCGCGGCTCACGGAAAGCTCGCCCGCGTCCGGCGCGTCCTGCACCGCCGGCGTGCGGGCGATGGTGTTGATGCCGTCCTGCACGGTGCCGATGTTCTCGAACAGGCTCGCCACCTCCCACAGGATCCAGTCGGACATGAAGCGGATGCGCATCACCAGGGCGATGGCCACCGCGATCACGCCGAGCGACACCATCTCCAGATACCAGGCGCCGATGGCCAGCGTCGCCACCGAGGCCAGCAGCAGCGAGTTGAGCGCCGTCAGCGACACCGACAGCCAGGTGGCCAGGCGCATCTGGCCGTACACCGTGGTCATGAAGCCCTCCATGGCGTCGCGGGCGTAGGCCTCCTCACGGCGGCGGTCGGCGAACAGCTTGATGGTCTGGATGTTGCTGTAGCTGTCGACGATGCGCCCGGTCATGCGCGCCCGGGCGTCGGCCTGGGCCATGGACACCGCGCGCAGCCGCGGCACGAAGATCCGCATCAGGACGACGTAGCCGGCCAGCCACAGCACCAGCGGCGCCACCAGCCAGGGCTCGGCGCTGCCCAAGAGCCACATGGCGCCGACGAAGTAGACGACCACGTAGACCAGCAGGTCCATCAGCTTCATGACCGTCTCACGGATCGCCAGCGCCGTCTGCATCACCTTCTGGGACACGCGGCCGGCGAACTCGTCCTGGAAGAAGGCCATGCTCTGGGCCAGCATCTGGCGATGCGACAGCCAGCGGCCGAGCATCGGGTAGTTGCCGAAGATGCCCTGGTGGGTCAGCAGCGAGCGCAGCAACACCAGCAGCGGCAGGCCCACCAGCACCAATGCCGCGAGCCCCGCCAGGCGCCAGCCGTGGGCGGCGAAGAAGCCCTCGCGCTCGGCGCTGGAGAGCCAGTCGACCAGCTGCCCCATGCTGTGGAAGAACACCAGCTCCACCGCCGAGACCAGCCCCGCGACCACCGACATGGCCACCAGCAGCCCCGCCACCGGGCGCGAATAGAAGCGGATGAAGGCGAACAGCCCGCGCGGCGGCACGCCCATCTCGCGCTCGGGATAGGGATCGACCAGGGTCTCGAAGAAGCGGAACATCGGCACCTCCGGGCAGCGGGCATGCCCCCAGAATGCGCGCGCCGCCGACACCCGGCAAGGGCGCGGCAGCGCATGGAGGTTGCCCGCGATGTCAGGCGGGCGAAGTTACCAGGTCAGGCAGATCTTGCCGAAGTGGCGGCCGGCTTCCTGGTGGCGGAAGGCGTCGGCGATCTCGCCGAGCGGGAACTCGCGATCGATCACCGGCACCATGCCGTTGGCCTCGATGGCGCGGATCATCTCCTGCTGCTGAGTGCGGCTGCCGACGATCAGCCCCTGCAGGCGCGCCTGCTTGGCCATCAGCTTGGCCGTAGGCACCTCGCCGCCGCGGCCGGTCAGCACGCCGATCAGCGAGATATGGCCGCCGATGCGCACCGCCTCGATGGACTGCGGCAGCGTGCCCGGACCGCCCACCTCGATCACATGGTCGACGCCCCGGCCGCCGGTCAACGCCTTCACCTTGCGGCCCCACTCGGGCTCCTCGCGGTAGTTGATGACGTGCTCGGCGCCCATCTCGCGCAGCTTCTCGAGCTTGGCCTCGGACGACGAGGTGGCGATCACCCGCGCGCCCATCATGCGGGCGAACTGCAGGGCGAAGATCGACACGCCGCCGGTACCCAGCACCAGCACGGTATCGCCGGCCTTGAGGCCGCCGTCACCCACCAGCGCGCGCCAGGCGGTCAGCCCGGCGGTGGTCAGGGTCGCCGACTGGGCGTGGGACCAGCCCTCGGGCTGGCGGGTGAACCAGGTCGCCGGCCGCACCACCGCCTCGCGGGCATAGCCGTCGACGCCGTCGCCCGGCACGGTGACGAAGTCGCCGTGGCGCGCCGGGCCGTCCAGCCACTCGGGGAAGAAGGTGGAGACCACCGCATCGCCGACGGCGAACTCGGTCACGCCCTCGCCGACCGCCTCGACCTCGCCGGCGCCGTCGGACATCGGGATACGGCCGTCCTCGGTGGGCATCGCGCCGGCCACTACGCCGTAGTCGTGGAAGTTGAGCGAGCTGGCGTGCAGGCGCACGCGGATCTCGCCGGGGCCGGGCTCGCCGGGTGCCGCCTGTTCGCCGAGTTCGAGATGATCGAGCCCGCCCGGGGCCTTGAGAGTCACGACCTGCATGCTGCCTCCTGCTTAAATGAATAGCTTGCTAACGTACTCGACAATGAGGGCTACACGCGCGAGCTTCAAGGCCGCTCGTGCAATTGCCAGTCGTTGTCGGTGAGCGGCTCGCCCCCGCCCGGGGTGACGCGCACGGTGTCGCTGATGCCGATGCCGAAGCGCCCCGGCAGGCGCAGGCACAGCGGCAGATGGAAGACCATGTCGGCCTCGAGCTCACGGGTCTGGCCCCGGGCGAGATAGCCGGTACCCTCGACCCAGCTGGGCGGAAACTGGGCACCCACCGAGTAGCCGAAGACGCCGGAGAAGAAGGCTCGCTCGGCGATCCCTGCGTTCAAGCCGGCGATGGCCGCCTCGCCGGCCCGGGCCGCGTCGTCGAAGGTGTTGCCCGGCCGCAGCGCCGCGCACAGCGCCTCGAAGGCGGCCCGGCAGGCGTCGCGCAGCGCCCGCATCTCGTCGTCGGCACGGCCGGCCACGACGGTGCTCATCATCGGCGCCGTATAGCGCTCGAAGGCCGAGCCGAACTCCAGGAACACCGGCTCGCCCGCGCCGATGGTGCGCCGCTTGTGGTTGACGTGGATGGTGCCGGAGCGCGGCCCCACGGTGACGATGGGCTGCAGGCTCATGAACTCGCTGCCCGCCGCCAGCATCGCCCGGGCGCCCTCCGCCGCCACCGCGCCGTCGCTGACGCCGGGCGCGACGACGTCCCGCGCGGCGCGGATGCCGAGCCCGGTGATCCGCGCGCTCTCGCGCAGGCAGTCGAGTTCCCACGGGCTCTTCACCAGCCGCAGCGCATCGACCAGCGCCCCGCCGTCGTCGCGGAAGCGCCCGGCGCCGAGCCGTTGCTGCAGCGGCGCCAGCACGCCGTGACGCAGCCCGGCACTCAGCGGGTCGAGGCCGATGGCGCGATGGGGCGCCAGGGTCTCGGCCAGCGGCGCGATCACCTCCTCCGGGCTCTCCCAGCGATAGCCGAGGATCTCGTCGACCCGGGCGGTGACCACCGCCGGGCCGGTCTCGATGGATGGCACCTGCAGCACCAGGCGTGCGGCGTCGACCACCAGGCAGGCGTGCACCGAGACCTCGAAGGTGTGGTAGCCGGTGAGATAGTAGAGATCGGCGGGATCGGTGAGCAGCAGCGCGTCCAGTCCGGCGTCGGCCATGGCCTCGCGCAGACGCCGGCAGCGGGCGTCGAGCTCGGCCTCGGGCACCGGCACCTCGCTGCCGGCCAGGCGTTCGGCGAGGGCGTGGCGATAGGCGTGATGATCCATGCGGCGGACTCCAGCGGGTGGCCTGAGGCCAGTGTAGACGCCGGCGGCGGGAAAAATCAGGGCTGTCACCGGCGCCCGCTGTCTCGTAGAATCCAGTGCCGAGAACAGTCGCAACAGGAAAACGCAATGGGCAGGGCCTTCCAGAACCGCAAGGAATCCATGGCCAAGACGGCCGCCGCCAAGACCAAGGTCTACAGCAAGTACGGCCGCGAGATCTACGTCTGCGCCAAGCAGGGCGGCGTCGACCCCCACGGCAACCTGGCGCTGCGCGGCCTGATCGAGCGCGCCAAGAAGGACCAGGTGCCGTCCCACGTGATCGACAAGGCCCTGGACAAGGCCAGCGGCGCCGGCGGCGAGGACTTCGAGCCGGCGCGCTACGAGGGCTTCGGCCCGGGCAACGCCATGGTCATCGTCGAGTGCCTGACCGACAACCCGAACCGTACCATCGGCGACGTGCGCACCTGCTTCACCAAGACCAAGAGCAAGCTGGGCACCCCGGGCAGCGTCAGCCACATGTTCGACCACTGCGCCATCCTGGCCTTCCAGGGCAGCGACGAGGAGGCCGTGCTCGAGGCGCTGATGGAAGCCGACGTCGACGTCACCGACATCGAGAACGAGGACGGCCACATCACCGTCTTCGCGCCGCACACCGAGTACGCCAAGGCCAAGCAGGCGCTGATCGACGCCTTCGGCGAACTGGACTTCGAGACCGACGAGATTCAGTTCCTGCCCCAGGCCACCACTCCGGTGGAAGGCGACGACGTGGCGCTGTTCGAGAAGCTGCTGGACATGCTCAACGACGTGGACGACGTCCAGAACGTCTACCACAGCGCCGAGCTGCCCTGAGCCTCGATCCCTGGCCCCAGGGCCAGCAACGAAAGCCCAGCAACGACAGCGCAGGAACGACAGCGGCCGGCTCCCTCGGGAGCCGGCCGCTGTCGTTGGTGACGCGGATCACGCTGGCGTCAGGTCAGGTGACGCACCTCGAAGCGCGCGATCACCTCGCCCTCGGCGTCGAGCAGCTCGAGCCAGTCGGCCCGCACCCGATAGCCGGCCACGTGCTCGAGCATGGCAAGGAAACGCGGTTCGAGATCGTGGCCCGGCACGCAGGCCATGCGCGTGCTCGCCACGGTGCCGATGCTCAGGGTATCGCCCTCGCGACGGTACTCGCCGGCCAGGCGGTTGCAGCCGCTGAAGCCGGCCAGCCGCCCTTGCTCGCCGTGAAAGACCAGATGCGGTTCGCGCGCGCCCTCGGCCACGTCGACGGGCTCGCCGCCCAGCTCGATCAGCTTCCAGTAACTATCCTCCAGGGTCTCGCTGACGAACTGCCCCGCGCGCTGCACACGGTAGTTCAGCGAGGACTCGATCGCGTTGCCCTCGAGATCGAGCATCTCGAGGGCAACGCCCCCGTCGACGATTCGCCACTGGCGAGGCCCCTGCCCGCCACCGCTCAGCGTCAGGGTCTCGCCGCTGGCATCCAGCGACCACTCGCCCTGCTCATGGAAGCGGCGCCCGTCGTCGTCGCCCAGATACACCGACGAGAGGGTGTAGACGCCGTCGGGGAACAGCGAGAGCCGGTAGTGAATCCCTGCACAGTCGGCACAGGGCAGCTCGCCGCGATAGCTGGCCGGCAGCTCGCCGAGCGCCGCTTCGGCCTGGGGTGAACGCTCGACGGCCGCACACCCCGCCAGCCACAGCGCCACCACCAGGAAATAAGAAAACTGAAAGAGTCGTTTCATGGGCCATCGTCCTGTTTGATGAGTCAAAAAGCGTGCTTTCGACCCGCGCGGTGCCCCAAGGTTCGCCGCCCGGCCGTCAGCGGCTGATGCGGCGGGCACGGAAGGTACGGCCCTTGAGGCGGCCGCCGTTCAGCTGCGCCAGGGCGGACTCGGCCAGCTCGCGCTCGACGGCGACGTAGGTGCTGCGGGCGAGCACCTTGATCTTGCCGATCCGCGCCCCGTCGAGGCCGCCCTCCCCGGTGAGCGCACCGAGGATGTCACCGGGGCGAATCTTCTGCTGCTTGCCGGCACCCAGCTGCAGCGTCGCCATGGGCGCACGCAGCGGCGCCGGCTCGCCCTTCAGGCGCGGCAGCGCCTCGGTCTCGAGAGCCTGGCCGAGGAAGTCCCCGAGCCGTTCCAGTCGATACGTTTCGTTCTCGCCGACCAGGGTGAAGGCCACGCCCTGGTGGCCGGCCCGGCCGGTGCGCCCGACGCGATGCACGTGCACCTCGAGCTCCCGGGCGATGCGGTAGTTGAACACCGCATCGAGCGCCGCGATATCCAGCCCCCGGGCCGCCACGTCGGTGGCCACCAGCACCGAGGCGCTGCGGTTGGCGAACAGCACCAGCAGCCGGTCGCGGTCCTTCTGCTCCAGGTCGCCGTGCAGCGCCAGCGCACTGATGCCCGCGTCGTCCAGGGCGGCGGCGAGCTCGCGGGTCTCCTGCTTGGTGTTGCAGAACACCACGCTGGCGGTCGGGCGCCGGTGCAGCAGCAGCAGGCGCAGGGCCTCGAAGCGCGCCGCGTCGTCCGCCACCCGGTAGAAGTGTTCGCGAATGGTGTCCTCGTCGTGGGGCTCTTCGATCGAGATCGCGACCGGGTCGCGGGTGCGCTCCTCGGCCAGCGGGCGCACGCTGTCGCCGTAGGTGGCGCTGAACAGCCAGGTCCGGCGGCTCTCGGGGGTCGCGGCGATGATCGCCTCCAGGGTCGCCTGGAAGCCCATGTCGAGCATGCGGTCGGCCTCGTCCAGCACCAGGGTGTCGAGGTCCGACAGCGCCAGGCTGCCCTTGCGCAGGTGCTCCTCCACCCGGCCCGGGGTGCCGACGACGAAATGGGCGCCGTGGGCCAGCGAGGCCAGCTGCGGCCCCAGGGGCGCGCCGCCGCACAGCGTCAGCACCTTGATGTTGGGCAGGCCACGCGCCAGCCGGCGCAGCTCCTCGGCGACCTGATCGGCGAGTTCACGGGTCGGGCACAGCACCAGCCCCTGCACCCGGAAGCTGGCCGGCGCGAGCCGCGACAGCAGGCCCAGCCCGAAAGCCGCGGTCTTGCCCGAGCCGGTGCGGGCCTGAGCGATCACGTCGCGTCCGTCGAGCATCGCCGGCAGGCTCTCGGCCTGGATCGGCGTCATCTGCCGATAGCCCAGCGAGTCGAGGTTGGCGAGCAGCTCGGCGGAGAGCGGCAGGCGAGAGAAGGCGCCGATGGCGGCGTCCTGGGAAGGGGCATCAGTCACGGGATGGACCTGTCTGGAACGGCATGAAAGCGGGAGGGCGACGCTACCCAGTTGCCGGCTTCGGGGCAAGCGGAAAAGTGCCGGCGTCGGGGCAAGGGGAAAAGCTGCCGGCTCCGGGGCAAGTGAAAAGCGCGTCGCGCGCCCTCGCTGCCGCCTACTCCACGTGAACGGTGATGGGCTCGGAGGCCACGGTCGGCTCGAAGCTCAGGTGGCGATAGTCGAGAAACAGCAGCTGCAGGGTGTGCTCGCCGGGCGGCAGCTCCAGGGTGACCTGGGTCTGGCCGCCGCCGAAGTGGCGGGTCTGCTCGGTGGAGGGCAGCGGCTGGGAAAGATCGACCTCCTCGAGGGGCGTGTCGATCAGCAGGTGATGGTGGCCGGTGGCCTCGGCCTCGGTGCCGGCCGGGGCCACGCCCATGCCCTCGAGCCCCATTCGCACGGTGACGGGCCCGCTGACGGTGGCGCCATCCTCGGGGGAGATGAAGTAGACCTCGGCGTCGGACGGTGCCGCGACGGGCTCCATCTGGGCCAGGGCGACGGCCGGCAGCGCGGTGGCCAGCGAGACGATGCATCCTGCAAACCAATGACGCATGGCGATACCTCGATAGAAGAGAGCTGGAAGTGTCAGGACGGTCCTGCGCCCGATGTCTGCCGGGCGGCCATCCGCGAGCGTGACGGCTTCAGTGTAGCAATCACGTGCCATCGGGCCGACCGGGTTCACCAGCGCATGCCGGCGCTAGCCATCGTCGGACGACTCGCTCAGACGAAAGGCACGCCGCTTCAGCTCGTCGATGCGATCGGGCGGCGTGTCGCGGGTCACGCGAACGATATCGCCGGCGAAGATCGCCGGCACCCGGGCCTGCTGCCCGAGCATCACCATGCGCATCGCCTCGGCCATGGCCACGCCGTTGTCGTCGTTGATACGCATGGCGGTGACGTCCAGCCCGCCCGGCCCCAGCGCTTCGAGCCTGTCTCTTATACACATCT
>NZ_PYUQ02000026.1:0-37380 GCF_003030865.2 Halomonas sp. SL1
CGCTGGTGAAGGGCGTGATCCTGCTGGCGCTGGCCATCATGTGCATCCAGGCCCTGCTGCACGTGGTGCAGTCGCTGCGCGGCAAGCCCGCCCCCACCCCGGATGACACGGAGGGCGCTGCCTGATGGATATCGCAACCGGAACCATGCTGATGGTGGGGCTGATCTTCGCCCTGCTGGTCACCGGCCTGCCGCTGGCCTTCATCACCGGCCTGGTGGCACTGGCCTTCACCTTCGGCTGGTTCGGGCCCAACGCCCTGCCGCTGGTCACCAGCCGGGTCTACGGCTTCGTCACCGAGTACTCCCTGGTGGCGGTGCCGATGTTCGTGCTGATGGCCTCGCTACTGGACCGATCGGGGATCGCCAAGGACCTGTTCAACGCCATGCGCGTATTCGCCGGCCGCCTGCCCGGCGGCGTGGCGGTGCAGACCGTCGTGGTGGCCTTCTTCCTGGCCGCGCTGTCCGGGATCATCGGCGGCGAGATCGTGCTGCTGGGCATCCTGGCGCTGCCGCAGATGCTGCGCCTGGGCTACGACAAGCACCTCTCCATCGGCGTGGTCTGTGCCGGCGGTGCGCTCGGCACCATGATGCCGCCGTCCATCGTGCTGATCATCTACGGTCTGATCGCCTCCCAGTCGATCGCCGACCTGTTCACCGCGGCCATCACCCCGGCGGTGATCCTGATGGCCAGCTACATCGGCTACGTGCTGGTGCGCTGCCTGAAGAATCCCGCGATGGGGCCGCCGATGACCGACGCCGACCGCGAGGAAGGCTTCGCCAACCGCTGGCAGGCGCTGCGCGCCATCATCGTGCCGGCGCTGATCGCCGGCTTGGTGCTGGGCTCGATCTACGGCGGCGTGGCCTCGGTCACCGAGGCGGCGGCCATGGGCGTGTTCGGCGTGCTGCTGGCGGTGGTCGCCCGCGGCGAGTTCTCGGTCAAGACGCTGCACCAGAGCCTGGGCCAGACCCTGACCACCTGCGGCATGATCATCTGGATCGGCATCGGCGCCGCGGCGCTGGTGGGCGTCTACAACCTGATGGGCGGCAACCGCTTCATCTCGGGCATGATCATGGGCCTCGACGTGGCGCCGATCGTGATCATCCTGGTGATGATGGCGATCCTGCTGGTGCTGGGCATGTTCCTCGACTGGATCGGCGTGGCCATGCTGACGCTGCCGATCTTCGTGCCCATCGTCGAGCAGCTGGGCTACAGCCCGATCTGGTTCGGTATCCTGTTCGCGGTGAACATGCAGGTGTCGTTCCTGTCGCCGCCGTTCGGCCCGGCCGCCTTCTACCTCAAGGGCGTGGCGCCGCCGGAGGTCAGCCTGAAGGACATCTTCGTCGCGGTGCTGCCCTTCATCGCCCTGCAGCTGTGCGTGCTGTTCGCGCTGCTGTTCTGGCCGAACCTCGCCATGTGGCTGGTGTAAAGGCGGTACCCATGGCGGGTCATCGAGGCATCGGTAACCCGCCATTTTTTATGCGAAGTATGAGAAGAAAGCGCGCCCTATCGTCCGACGATATGGCGCCTTTTCATGAGTGGTTGCTAGGGATACTTTCAGAGAAAAGAAAACGGCGCTGTGGCGCCGTTTTCTGTTATTGATGCCCTGGTGGTCGAGGCATCAACCGCGCGAATCGCGACCCAGGGTCGCCAGGAAGTCCTCGATGATCGCCTGGGGCGGGTGGCGGATATCGGCCCGGAAGGCCTCGTCCTCGCCGGGCGCTTCCAGGGTGGCGAGCTGACTGTCGAGCATGTGGGCGCCGGCGAAGAAGTGATCGTCGCGGGAACCGAGGCGCTCCAGCAGCACCTCGCGGCTGCCCGCCAGGTAGAGGATCGCCAGATCGGGGGCGGCCTCTCGAAGCTGATCACGGTAGCGGCGCTTGAGCGCCGAGCAGCCGATGACCAGATCGCGGCCCTGGTCGCGATACTGGCGATACAGGTCGGCGAGGGTCGCCAGCCAGGCGGCGCGATCGTCGTCGTTGAGGGGCTCGCCGCGGCTCATCTTGGCGATGTTGTCTGGACCGTGATGGTCGTCCCCGTCGATGAAGGTAGCCCCGAGAGAGGCGGCCAGCTGGCGCCCGATATGGGACTTTCCCGATCCGGAAACGCCCATGACGAGAAGGCTCTTGGCGGTCGTCTTCATGCGAGAGTCTGCTTTTCATGGCGTCGAAAGAATGTCGGGAATTCTAGCATTTTTTGACGGGATGGGGAGTGAAAAGGGCGCTCTTTGGTCAGGGATTGTTCAGCGGTGGCCGGCCATCAGCTCGCGAATGAGTGGCGTATCGGCATCGCGATGGGTCGGCAGCTCGAAGCGGGCCTGGGCGATGGCGGTACGCGACAGGGTCGCGGTGATCAGCCCTTCGCCGTCCTCGGCCTCGGCCAGGGCCTCGCCGCGCGGGCCGAGAATGCGCGAGCCGCCCCAGAAGTGGCTGCCGTTTTCCGGCCCGAAGCGGTTGGCCATGATCACCGGGGTGCCGTAGGTCATGGCGTAGAAGCGCACGTTGAGCACCCAGTTCTGCTCGTTGGAGAAGTCCTCGCTGACGATGCCCGAGGCCGAGTTGATCGGCGCACACAGCACCGTGGGGCGGGGCAGCAGGGCGGCATGCACCAGGGCGGGATTCCACAGGTCGGCGCAGATCAGCTGGGTCGCGGACCAGCCGGGGAGGATCTCGGCCTGGGTGAGCTCGCTGCCGTGGGTGAACCACTTGCCTTCCTCTAGCCCGCCGTAGGTGGGCAGGTTGAGCTTGCGGTGCACGGCGACGATCGCGCCGTGCTGGAGGATCGCCAGGGCATTGTAGTACTCGCCGGGGCTGGCTTCCTCGACGAAGCCGACCACCGTTTGCATCTCGCCGCAGGCCCGGGCCAGCCGGGCCAGGCGAGGGTCCTCGACCGGCATGGCGACGCGCATGACCTCGCCGCCGAGCCCGTAGCCGGTCAGCGAGAGTTCGGGGAAGACCAGCAGCGCCACGCCGCGCTGGCCGGCCTCGTGAATGATCTCGAGATGGCGCTCGAGGTTGGTGTCGACCTCGCCCAGCGCGGCGTTGATCTGGGCGGCGGCGACCTGGAGTTCGTCCTGGTAGTGCATATCTCGTTCTCGTCGTGGCAGCAGGAGAAGACGTTGTCGGGGCTCATTCTGCCCCGGGCGGGCCGAGCAGGGCGAGCAGATCGCCGGCCGGGCGCGACTCCAGGGTCCGGATGACGCGTTCGAGGCGCTCGGCGCGCTCGCCGAGCACCGGGCCGGCGAGGGCATGATACTTGGCGGCCAGCTCGTCGTCGGACAGCGGGTTGTGCGGGTTGCCGCGGGCCTCGCAGGGCTCGCTCTCGATGATCCGGCCGTCGCTCAGATGCAGCCGCGCCGAGGCCCAGCGCTCGGCCGGGAAGCGCGCATTGAAGGCGTCGCTCTCGCGGATCTCGACCCGCTCGGCGAGGGCGCGGGGCAGCGGTGCGCCGAGCTCGGTGACGGCCTCGGCGTCGAGGGTGCCGCGGGCCAGCGCGCAGGCCACCGACCAGGGCAGGCTGTACTGGGCCTGCTCGGTGCTGTCCGGGTGCACCACATGCAGCCGCTTGCCTTCGTGAAAGGTGGTGATCTCGATGCGCGCGATCGTCGCCGGATCACCGATTCGATCGCGCAGCGACAGCACCGCCTCCACCGCCGGCTGGGCCCAGCGGCACACCGGATAGGCCTTGAAGTACTGCTCGTGAAGGTACCAGCGCTGACCCCGATCGGCCCAGAGCTGTTCGACCTCGGGGGCGGCAACGGTCAGCGCCGGGGCGCCGGTGAAACCGTCGCGGGCCAGCAGCGCGGCGGAGACGCCGGTCATGGCGCCCCAGCCCGAGCCGTCCTTGAGCATGGTGGGGTGATCGATGCAGCGCATCATCTGGCTGCGCGGCCCGTAGAACTCGGCGATGCCCAGAGCGTGGTGCAGGCGCTCGGCGTCGAGCCCCATCAGGCGGCCGGCCACGGCCGCCACGCCCAGCGCGTTCCAGGCGCCCGAGGTGTGGTAGTCGGGGCTCGTGGCATGCAGCGCGATGCCGGCGCGGGTGGCGATCTCGTAGCCCATGGCCAGCAGGCCGAGGAAATCGCGGCCGGAGAGGCGGTCGGCCTCGGGCAGGGCGAGCAGCCCCGGCAGCAGGGCGACCCCGGCATGCCCCTTGGTCAGCACCTGGCCGTCGTGGGCGTCCAGGGCATCGATCAGCCAGGCCCCGTGCAGGGCCACGCCGGTGGACGAGGCGCGCCCCTCAGCGAACAGCAGCGGCCGCTCGCCGCCGTGCTGGGAGACGGCGAAACGCCGGGCAGGCGCGGCCAGTTCGGTGCGGGTGGCGCCGGCGGCCACGCCGACGAGATCCAGCAGGCAGCGCTTGGCCTGGGTCAGCAGGGCGTCGTCGGGGAGCGGGTCGGCGTCGAGCATCCAGTCGAGCAGGGTAGTGGGCCGGGGCATGAGGACCTCTCGCTTCGAGGAAACGACGGAGGCCGCCCTGGGGCGGCCTCCGGTGCGATCGCATGACGGGCGATGCCGTTACAGCAGTTCGTTGTCGTCGAGGAAGCTCTGTGCCACGTCCTCGATGGTCTCGCGCTCGACGTCGACCCGGGCGTTGAGGGTGGCCATGGTCTCGTCGTCGAGCAGCGCGGACAGCGCATTCATCTGCTCGGCGAGGTCCGGGTTGGCCTCGAGGGTTTCCTCGCGCACCACCGGCGTCAGGGCGTAGGCCGGGAAGAAGGCCTGGTCGTCCTCGAGGACCTGGAAATCGAAGGCCGGGATGCGGCCGTCGGTGGCGAACACCAGGCCCACGTCGACCTGACCGTCGCGCAGCGCCTGGTAGACCAGGCCGGAGTCCATGCGCTTGACCTCACCGCGGCCGACGCGGAAGTCGTAGGCCTGCTGGAGCGGGCGCCAGCCGTCCTCGCGGGCGTAGAACTCGGCGTTCATGGCGAAGGTCAGGTCCTCGCCGTCGTTGACCGCCTGGGCCAGCTCGGACAGCGACTCGATGCCGGTCTCCTCGACGCTCTCCTGGCGCATGGCCAGGGCGTAGGTGTTGTTGGCCGCCGAGGGCTCCAGCCACACCAGGCCCTTCTCGCCGTCGAGCTCCTTGACCCGCTGATAGGTCTCCTCGGGCGACAGCGACTCGGTGACGTCGTTGTAGTTGATCAGCGAGGTGCCGGTGTATTCCCAGTAGAGGTCGATCTGGCCGTTCTCCTGGGCCTGGCGCAGCACGGCGGAGCCCATGCCGGCACGGGTCTCGACGTCGTAGCCGAGCCCGCTCAGGTACTGGGACGTCATGCTGGCGAGTATCTGCTGCTCGGTGAAGTTCTTGCCACCGACCACGATCTCTTCGGCCTGGGCGGTAGTCATGGCGCCGGCCAGTGCCAGGCCGGAAAGCGTCATCATCAAGCGTTTCATGGTGATCTCCTTGTGGTTGCCGCGTAGCCGCTCATCGGCGGCCGGATCGAAAGGACTCTTGCTCAGCTGCGGGAGGGGTTGACCCCTCGGGGTACCACCAGGAAGGCGGTGGTCGCCACGATGGCATCGACCACGATCGCCAGCAGGGCGGTAGGGATGGCGCCGGACAGCATCATCACCGGGTCGTAGAGGTCGATGCCGGTGAAGATCAGCTCGCCCAGGCCGCCGGCGCCGATCAGGAAGGCCAGCGGCACGGTGCCCACGTTGATGGTCAGCGCCGTGCGGATGCCGGCGAAGATCACGTAGAGGGCGTTGGGCATCTCGACGCGCAGCAGGCGCTGGGCCGGCGACATGCCGATGCCCGAGGCGGCCTCCTTCAGCGCCGGGTTGACCCCCTTGAGACCGGCGTAGGTGTTGCGGGTGATCGGCAGCAGCGTGGCCACGAACAGCCCGAACACCGCCGGCACGGTGCCGATGCCGAGGAAACTCATCGACAGCGCCAGCACCGCCAGCGTGGGAATGGTGGTGCCGACGTTGAGCACCTGCATGGCCGATTCGGCGACGCGCGCCATGCTGGGTCGCGACAGCACCACGCCCAGCGGAATGGCCACCAGGATGGCCAGGCCCCCGGAAATGAGGGTCAGCCACAGGTGCTGCACGGCCAGGAACTGGACGTCGGGCAGATAGAAGATGAAGTCGTCGATGACCCCGCTGGACTGGCTCCACACGCCGAGAAAGAAGATGGCGATGAGCAGCGCAATGCGCAGGGCCCCCTTCAGGCTCCGGATCGGCATCGGCTTACTCCTTGGTGGCCGGTTCGGCGTTCGCGGCGGGTTCCGTGGGGCGGAACCGCGAGCCCAGATGGTGCGTCATGGCGCGCTGGGTGATCTGGCCGCAGACCCGGCCGGCCTCGTCCACGCAGGGCAGCCAGGTGATGTCGTTGGAGAACATCAGCGAGGCGACCTTGCGCAGGTCGTCGTCCAGCGACACCGTGGCCGGCACGTTCTGGAAATGGTCGCGGCAGTAGCCCTTGGTGGTGCGCGCCTGGGAGCGGCTGATCAGCCCCACCGGCTGGCGGCGATCGTTCACCACCAGGATGGCGTTCTGATAGCCGAAGTCGTCGATCCGGGCCAGGGCGGTCTCCAGGGTGTCGCTGGGCGACACGGTGCCGATCTCGTCGGACACCACGTCGCGCACCTTCACCAGGTTGAGACGCTTGAGCGCCCGGTCCTCGCCGAGGAAGGACTCCACGAACTCGTCCTTGGGATTGGCCAGCAGCTCGTCCGAGGTGGAGTACTGCTCCAGGCGGCCGGCGCGGAAGATGGCGACGCGGTCGCCCATCTTGATCGCCTCGTCGATGTCGTGGCTGACGAACATGATGGTCTTGTTGAGTGCCTGCTGCATCTTGAGGAACTCGTCCTGGATCACCGCGCGGTTGATCGGGTCGATGGCGCCGAAGGGCTCGTCCATCAGCATCACCGGGGGATCGGCCGCCAGCGCCCGGGCCACGCCGATGCGCTGCTGCTGGCCGCCGGACAGCTCGTTGGGATAGCGCTTGAGGAAGGCGTCCGGGTCCAGCGCGATCATGTCCATCAGCTCCCGGGCGCGTTCCCGGTACTTGGCCTTGTCCCAGCCCAGCAGCTTGGGCACCACCGTGATGTTGTCCTCGATGGTCATGTTGGGGAACAGGCCGATCTGCTGGATCACGTAGCCGATGTTGCGACGCAGCTCCTGGGTGTCCAGGCCGGTGGTGTCCTCGCCGTTGATGAACACCTTGCCCGATGTGGGGCGCACGATGCGGTTGATCATCTTCAGGGTGGTGGTCTTGCCGCAGCCGGAGGGGCCGAGCAGGATGCAGATCTCGCCGGCCGGCACCTCCATGTTGATGTGGTCGGCGGCGGTGACCGCGCCCTTGGGGGTGTCGAAGACCTTGGTCAGGTTGTCGAGTCGAATCATGCAGGGGAATCCTTGTGTGATGAGCCGGAGTCGCGCGGGACGGGATCAGGCCGTCTCGGCGGCGCGCTCCATCCCGAGGGGCGTCAGGCGTTTCTGCAGCGCCAGCAGGCCGTAGTCGACAATGATGGCCAGCAGGCTGACTGCCACCGCGCCGACGATCAGCTGGCGCGGGTCGGACTGCGAGATGCCGCGGCTGATGAAGGTGCCGAGCCCGCCGGCGCCGATGTAGGCGGCGATCGCCATCACGCCGATGTTGAGCACCACGGCGGTCCTGACGCCGGCCATGATCACCGGCACCGCCAGCGGGATCTCGACCATGCGCAGGCGCTGGTTCTGGCTCATGCCGATGCCGCGGGCCGCCTCGCGCAGCGCCGGATCCACGTTGTGGATGGCGGTGTAGGTGTTGCGGATGATCGGCAGCTGCGAGTAGAGCAGCACGGCGATGACCGCCGGCAGATAGCCGATGCCCTGGCCGATCAGCGACAGCACCGGGATCATGATCCCGAACAGCGCGATGGACGGCACCGTGACGATGATGGACGCCGCATACAGCACCGCCTTGGCCAGGCGTTCGTTCTTGGTGATGGCGATGCCGATGGGCACCCCGGTGAGGGTGGCGATGCCGACGGCGACCCCGACCAGCGCGATGTGCTCGAGGGTTCTCGAGAGCAGCAGGTCGAGGTTGTCGATGGCGTATTGAATGAGTTCCAAGTCCCTATCTCCTGGTCGTTCCCATGCCGATACAGCATAGCGCTCGAGGCGCGTTGACGGCGTGGGTGGCGCCTCCGGCGGTGGCAGGGCCGCGATGGAAGGCCGTGAAGCGGTGACTCAGCTTAGCAAAGCTCCATATCTATTTGTTTTTCCATGGATGACGATGCGCAATGGGATAAATTGCGGGGGCTGATGCATGCGCTGGGCCGCGGGTTCGGGGCATAGTGCCTCCCAATGAGAACGATTGTTGTTTTTGATGTGAACGGTGTCGAACGTGTCGCCAACGGCGTGTTCGGCGGCGCAATACGGCACGGCGAGGGTTCACATCGTCGACATACAGGACTAAAATGGTCCGCAATCGATCACCAGGGGTGTTCCCGGGGAGGCCTGTCTTGCTGAAGCTGTCCAGACTGACCGACTACGCGGCGGTGGTGATGGCGCAGATCGCCCGTCACCCCGAGCAGCCACACGCGGCGGCGGAGCTCGCCGAGGCGGTGCAGGTGCCGCACCCGACGGTCAGCAAGACCCTGAAGATGCTGGTGCGCGCCGGGCTGCTGGAGTCCCGCCGTGGCGCCCAGGGCGGCTATTCTCTGGCGCGTCCCGCGTCGCAGATCACCGCCGGCGACATCATCGCGGCGATCGAGGGGCCGGTGGCGATGACCGAATGCAGCCAGGCCGAGGGCGACTGCGAACTGGTGGACACCTGCGGGGTGTCCGACAACTGGCAGCGGGTGTCGCTGGCGATGCAGACACTGCTCCACAGCGTGACCCTGGCCCACCTGGCCGACACCACCCCGATCAAGCTGCCGGTGCAGCTGCCCATACAAGGCGTGAGTCTGGCCGCCGAGGCCTGATCACCCGCGGATTCACCACCCGAGGCGAGCCCGGCTCGCCGACCCAACCAGCCCGGGAGGGGAGACATCATGGCAAGTCAGGAAATGGAACAGCTTGTCCGTCGCGAATACAAAGAAGGTTTCGTGACCGACATCGAGAGCGATACGGTACCGCCGGGTCTGGACGAGAACACCATCGCCTTCATCTCCAAGAAGAAGGGCGAGCCGGAATGGATGCTGGAGTGGCGCCTCCAGGCCTACCACCAGTGGCTGAAGATGACGCCGCCCTCCTGGGCGCATCTGAACTACCCGCCGATCGACTACCAGGCGATCTCCTACTACAGCGCCCCCAAGCGCGACGAGGACAAGCCCCAGAGCCTCGACGAGGTCGATCCCAAGCTGCTCGAGACCTACGAGAAGCTGGGCATTCCGCTGCACGAGCGGGCGGCGCTGGCCGGCGTGGCGGTGGACGCGGTCTTCGACTCCGTCTCCGTGACCACCACCTTCAAGGAGAAGCTGCACGAGGCGGGCGTGATCTTCTGCTCGATCTCCGAGGCGATCCGCGACTACCCGGAGCTGGTCAAGCAGTACCTCGGCAGCGTGGTGCCCCAGGGCGACAACTACTTCACGGCGCTGAACTCCGCGGTGTTCACCGACGGTTCCTTCGTGTTCGTGCCGGAAGGCGTGACCTGCCCCATGGAGCTGTCCACCTACTTCCGCATCAACGCCGCCAACACCGGCCAGTTCGAGCGCACCCTGATCGTCTGCGAGAGCCGTGCCCAGGTCTCCTACCTGGAAGGTTGCACCGCACCCCAGCGCGACGAGAACCAGCTGCACGCGGCGGTGGTCGAGCTGGTGGCGCTGGAAGACGCCTCCATCAAGTACTCCACGGTGCAGAACTGGTATCCGGGTGACGAGGACGGCAAGGGCGGCATCTACAACTTCGTCACCAAGCGCGGCGACTGCCGCGGCGACCGTTCCCACATCAGCTGGACCCAGGTCGAGACCGGCTCGGCCATCACCTGGAAGTATCCCTCCTGCGTGCTGCGCGGCAAGGACAGCGTCGGCGAGTTCTACTCGGTGGCGGTGACCAACGGCCGTCAGCAGGCCGATACCGGTACCAAGATGATCCACATCGGCGAGGGCTCGCGCTCGACCATCGTCTCCAAGGGCATCTCCGCCGGCCGCTCCGAGCAGTCCTATCGCGGCCTGGTCAAGGTGGGGCCGCGGGCCAAGGGCGCGCGCAACTATACCCAGTGCGACTCGCTGCTGATCGGCGACACCTGCGGGGCCCATACCTTCCCCTATCAGGAGATCGGCAACAGCACGGCCACCGTGGAGCACGAGGCGACCACCTCCAAGATCGGCGAGGACCAGCTGTTCTACTGCCAGAGCCGCGGCATCTCCGAGGAAGACGCGGTGAACATGATCGTCAACGGCTTCTGCAAGGACGTCTTCCAGGAGCTGCCGATGGAGTTCGCCGTCGAAGCCGAGGCGCTGCTCAACGTCACCCTCGAAGGGGCGGTCGGCTAGGCCACGTCTAGTGCGGGTTGGAAACGAATCAACTTATTGCGAGCCGCCGCGGCGGCCCAAAGATCGAAAGGTAGTCAAGATGCTCGAAGTCAAGGATCTGCACGTCACGGTCGAGGGTTCCGAGATCCTCAAGGGCCTCAACCTGACCATCGGCGCCGGTGAAGTCCACGCCATCATGGGCCCCAACGGCGCCGGCAAGTCCACGCTGTCCGCGGTGATCGCCGGCAAGGACGGCTACGAGGTCACCGCCGGCTCGATCACCTACGAGGGCCAGGACGTCCTCGAGATGGAGATCGAGGAGCGCGCCCGCGTCGGTCTGCTGCTGGGCTTTCAGTACCCGGTCGAGATCCCCGGGGTGAAGAACATCTACCTGCTCAAGGCCGCGCTCAACGCCAAGCGCGAGGCCGAGGGCCTGGGCGAGATTCCGGCGCCCGAGTTCATGAAGCTGATCAAGGAGAAGATCGCCTTCATGAAGATGGACGCCAGCTTCCTGCAGCGCGCCGTCAACGAAGGCTTCTCCGGCGGCGAGAAGAAGCGCAACGAGATCCTGCAGATGCTGGTGCTGCAGCCGAAGCTCGCCATGCTCGACGAGATCGACTCCGGCCTCGACATCGACGCCCTGAAGGTCGTCGCCGAGGGTGTCAACTCGCTGCGCGCCGAGGATCGCAGCATCCTGCTGGTGACCCACTATCAGCGCCTGCTCGACTACATCGTGCCGGATCGGGTGCACGTGCTGGTCGACGGCCGCATCGTCAAGAGCGGTGATGCCGAGCTGGCGCGCGAACTCGAGGACCGCGGCTACGACTGGCTGCTGGAGGGCTCCGCGGCATGAATGACGACGTGCAACGCTTCCTCGATCGCCTGAGTGAGCGCAGCGCCCAGCGCGGCGACGAGCCGACCTGGATCGCCGCCCGGCGCCAGGCCGGCGCCGCCCGCTTCGAGGCGATGGGCTTCCCGCATCGTCGCGTCGAGGCGTGGAAGTACACCGACGTGCGCGACATCGCCCGCACTGACTTCGCGCTGACCGACGACGCCGAGTTCTCGCCGGCCGCGGCGGCGGCGCTGACTCTGCCGCTGGACGCGCATCGCCTGACCTTCGTCGACGGCGTCTTCGCCCCGGCGCTGTCGGACCTCGGCAACCTGCCGGCCGGCGTGCAGGTGCTGCCGCTGTCCCAGGCCCTGGAAGAGAACCACGAGGCCGTGGGCGGCCCGCTCGGCCGGCTCACCGGCGTCGACTTCTCGGCCTTCGCCGCGCTCAACACCGCCTTCTTCGAGGAGGGCGCCCTGGTCCGCCTGGCGCCGCGCACCGTGGTCGACAAGCCCATCGTGCTGCAGTTCCTGTCCCGGGCCGGCGAGCAGCCGGTGATGAGCCATCCGCGCATCCTGGTCGAGGCCGGCGGTCGCAGCGAGGCGACCCTGATCGAGCACCATGCCGGTGAAGAGGGCGCGGCCAACTTCACCAACCTGGTGGAGGAGATCATCCTCGACCGCGGCGCCATCCTGACCCACTACAAGCTGCAGGAAGCGCCGCTCAAGGACCGTCACATCGCCAGCATCCAGGTGGAGCAGGGGCGCGACAGCCGCTATACCTCGTTCAACCTGAACCTGGGCGGTGGCCTGGTGCGCAACGACTTCATCAACGACCTCAACGGCGAGGGCGCCGAGGCGACGCTGCACGGCCTGTTCTACGGCCAGGGTCGCCAGCACGTGGACAACCACACCGAGGTCAACCACAACGCGCCGCACACCCGTTCCAGCGAGAACTACAAGGGCATCCTCGATGATCGTGCCCATGGCGTGTTCAACGGCCGGGTGGTGGTCAAGCGCGACAGCCAGAAGATCGAGTCCGAGCAGAGCAACGCCAACCTGCTGCTCTCCGACCGCGCCGAGGTCGACACCAAGCCCGAGCTCGAGATCTATGCCGACGACGTCAAGTGCGCCCACGGTGCCACCACCGGCCAGCTCGACGAGGAAGCGGTCTACGCCCTGCGCGCCCGCGGCATCGACGAGCAGACCGCCCGCGGCCTGCTGACGCTGGCCTTCGCCGGTGAGGTGATGGAGCTGGTCGACCTCGACGCCGTGGCCGAGCGGGTCGAGCTCACGGTGGCCGGCAAGCTGCCGGAACGCTTCAACCTGGCCGGGCTGGTGGAAGCCGCCGCGGCGCTCAACGAGGACTGATCCATGGTCGACTTCAGCGATCTGCTGCTCGACGTGGCGCGGGTCCGTCGCGACTTCCCGATCCTCGATCGGGAGGTCCACGGCAAGCCGCTGGTCTATCTCGACAACGCGGCCACCAGCCAGACCCCGCGTCAGGTGATCGAGGTCTTCGACGAGTACTACGGGCGCTACAACGCCAACATCCATCGCGGTCTGCATACCCTGGCCGATGAGGCCACCGCGGCCTACGAGGGCACCCGGGACACCGTGCGTGCCTTCCTCGGCGCCGCCGAGAGCCGCGAGATCGTCTTCACCCGCGGCACCACCGAGGCGATCAACCTGGTGGCGGGGAGCTGGGGCCGCGCCAACCTGGGCGAAGGCGACGAGGTGCTGATCTCGCGCCTGGAGCACCACTCCAACATCGTGCCCTGGCAGATGCTGGCCGCCGAGAAGGGCTTTACCCTCAAGGTGATTCCGGTCGACGAGCGCGGCGTGCTCGACCAGGCCGCCTACCGCGATCTGATCTCCGAGCGCACTCGGCTGGTGGCGGTCAATCACGTCTCCAACGCGCTGGGCACCGTCAATCCGGTGGCCGACATGGCCAGAGTGGCCCACGAGCACGGCGCGCTGATTCTGGTCGACGGCGCTCAGGGCGCGCCGCACCAGAAGGTCGACGTGCAGGCGCTCGGCGTCGACTTCTATGCCTTCTCCGGCCACAAGGTCTATGGCCCCACCGGCGCCGGCGTGCTCTACGGCCGCGCCGAACTGCTCGAGGCCATGCCGCCCTGGCAGGGTGGCGGCGAGATGATCGCCACCGTGTCCTTCGAGGCGCCCACCACCTTTGCCGGCATTCCTCACAAGTTCGAGGCCGGCACCCCGGCCATCGCCGAGGTGATCGCCCTGGGACGCGCGATTCAGTGGGTCGAGGAGATCGGCCTGCCGCTGATCGGCGCCTGGGAGTCGCGGTTGCTCGAGCACGCCACGCGCAGCGTGTCGCGCATCGACGGCCTGCGCATCCTCGGCACCGCGCCCGAGAAGGCCGGCGTGCTGTCGTTCGTGGTCGAGGGCGCCCATTCCCAGGACATCGGCCTTTTGATCGACCAGCTCGGCGTGGCGATCCGCACCGGACACCACTGCGCCCAGCCGCTGCTGTCCTCGTTCGGCGTCGATGCCACCTGCCGCGCCTCCTTCGCCGCCTACAACACCCCCGAGGAGGTCGACGTCTTCGTCGACGGCCTAGAGCGGGTCGTGGGCATGCTGCGCTGAGCGCTGCTTCCGGGTCACGCCGCGGCGGACCTCCTGAAGGCTCGCCGCGGTCGCTGTGAATGAAGCTCCAAGGAGTCCTATGAGCGAGATCGACGATCCCCTGGCGAGCCTGCACAAGGGCCAGGTCCTGCCCCTGCAGCGCGACGTCGAGGTCATCTCCATTCCCTTCGGCAAGACCATCACGCTGCCCGAGGACAGCGAGGTCAGCGTGATGCAGGCCAAGGGCAACTCGGTCAGCGTGGGCCACGAGGGGCGGCTCTACCTGATCGAGGGCAGCAACCTCGACGCCCTGGGACTCGAGGCCGTGCCGCGCCCGACCCTGCCCGAGGACGCCTCCGAGGAAGCGATCGAGCAGTTCGTCTGGGATCAGCTGCGGACCTGCTTCGACCCCGAGATCCCGGTCGACATCGTCGAACTCGGGCTGGTCTACGGCTGTCGTATCGAGCGTCTGATCACCGGCGAGCGTATCGTCACCATCCGCATGACCCTGACCGCGCCGGGCTGCGGCATGGGTGACGTCATCGCCGCCGATGCGCGCCACAAGATCCTCGGCGCCCCGCAGATCAGCCAGGTGCACACCGAGATCGTCTTCGACCCGCCCTGGAGTCGTGAGATGATGAGTGACGAGGCCAAGCTCGAGCTCGGCATGTTTTAACCGGTAAGGCGGATGCCCATCTCATTGTGGAAAGGTGTCAGGGGACTGCTGATGTCGCTGGGGGGGCTCGCACTCCTGGCGATTCTGCTTTTCGTGGGCGCCAACCTGTGGGTGCTGGCCGAGACCCGCGGGCGCATCGACCACGGACTTCAGCAGTGCGGCCCCGAGCGGGTGGGCATCGTCTTCGGCACCTCCCACTGGACGCGCAGCGGCCAGCGCAATCCGCATTTCGAGGGGCGCATGCAGGCGGCGGCGCGGCTGTACCGCGGTGAGCGGGTGCAGCACCTGCTGCTGTCCGGGGACAACAGCACCCGTTACTACAACGAGCCGGTGACCATGTGGCGTGACCTGCGCGGTCGCGCCGTGCCCGACGCGGCCATGACGCTGGACTACGCCGGCTTCAGCACCTTCGATACCCTGTCCCGGGCGCGCGGCGTCTTCGGCGTGACGCGAGCGCTGCTGGTCACCCAGTCGTGGCACCTGCCGCGGGCCCTGTTCATCGCCGAGGCGCTGGGCATCGAGGCGCGCGGCTGCGCGGCGCCGGAGCGACCGTCGGAGGGCGTGCTGTGGCTGAAGGCGCGGGAGTGGGCCGCACGAGTGGCGACCCTGGGCGATCTCTACGTATGGGGGCGTGAGCCCCATTTCCTGGGGCCCGAGGAGCCGCTGCAGATCGTGCCGCGAGCGGCGCTCAGCGCCGCTGATGCTTCTTCTGCTGCCGATACAGCTCGCGAATCAGCGAGCGACAGTGCTTCCAGCACTCCTCGATGACCGACTCGATGGCGTCAGGAAGCGGGTGGGTGTACAGGGTCGACAGCGCCTGCATCAGCACCCGCTCCTGTTCCAGCAGCTCGTTGATCAGCACCTGGCTGTCGTCGCCGACGAAGCTCTTCAGGCGGCTCCACAGCCACATGTAATCGTCGCGCTCGACGTCGGCATCGCGGGGGAGGAGGGCGAGGTGCCGGCGGGCCAGTTCCTGCAACTCGCGCATCAACGCTTTCCGGGTATCGAAATAGGGCTGCAGGACGTCGCGCAGGCTGGGCCGCAGGCGCTCATGGTTGTCCTGGAAATAGTCGATGCTGTCGGCCAGCGCCTCGAGGACGCTGTCCATCGCCACCTGGCGATTATCGAGAAACATGGGCGGTCACCTCCTCCGGTGACGCAGATTGTGGGGGTGTCGTCGGCCTTTTGCCACCCCCAGCGGTCAAATATTTCGGCGTCTTGGCTTAGCCTTTCGGCTTGGGCGGCGCCTTGCGTCTCGGGGTCGAGCTCTTCTCCAGGTGCTCGATGATCAACCCGGCGATGTCCTTGCCCGTGGCGGACTCGATGCCCTGCAGGCCGGGCGACGAATTGACTTCCATGATCACCGGGCCGTGGTTCGAGCGCAGCAGGTCGACCCCGGCCACGCGCAGGCCCATGGCCTTGGCGGCGCGAATCGCCGTGGAGCGCTCCTCCGGGGTGATGCGGATCACGCTGGCGCTGCCGCCGCGATGCAGGTTGGAGCGGAACTCGCCCTCGGCGGCCTGGCGCTTCATCGCCGCCACCACCTTGTCGCCGATCACCAGGCAGCGGATGTCGGCCCCCTTGGCCTCCTTGATGTACTCCTGGACCATGATGTTGGCCTTCATGCCCATGAAGGCCTGGATCACCGACTCCGCGGCCTGGTTGGTCTCGGCCAGCACCACGCCGATGCCTTGGGTGCCTTCCAGCAGCTTGATGACCAGCGGTGCGCCGCGGACCATGGTGATCAGGTCGGGAATGTCGTCCGGGGAGTGGGCGAAGCCGGTCACCGGCAGGCCGATGCCCTTGCGCGAGAGCAGCTGCAACGAGCGCAGCTTGTCCCGCGAGCGGGTGATCGAGACGCTGTCGTTGAGCACCGGGATATTCATCATCTCGAACTGGCGCAGCACGGCGCAGCCGTAGAAGGTGATCGAGGCCCCGATACGCGGGATCACGGCATCGAAGGGTTCGAGCTGTTCGCCCTTGTAGTGGATCGAGGGCTGGTGGGAGGCGATGCTCATGTAGCAGCGCAGGGTGTCCACCACCCGGGTGGTATGGCCTCGCTGCTCGGCGGCCTCGATCAGCCGGCGAGTGGAATAGAGCCTGCGGTTGCGGGACAGCAGCGCGATATGCATAGGGCCTCCGATGCCAGGAGATGGCGGGGATCAGGGTTCGCCGTGCAGGAAGCCGGCGCCCGGGGCCACCAGCAGCCGCCGCAGGGCGCGACGCCCGAGCAGCATGGGATGGCGCATCTGGCGACGGTCGGCGAGGGTCAGCTCGACGGGGAACTCCAGTTCGCCGAGCTGCATCGGCGTGCGGATCACGTAACGCCACTCGGCCTGGCCGTTGGAGCTGGTGACCTGGCGCCGGTCGTACAGGTGCAGGTAGTGCACGTGGGCCGGGCTCGTCGGCCCGCCGCCACGGGTGGTGAAGCTGACCCACAGGTGGCCGTCTTCCTCGAAGGATTCGATGTCCTCGGCGTGCAGCGACGAGGTGCGCGCGCCGGTGTCGGCCTTGGCGCACAGCGTCAGGCCGAGTTCCGGCAGGGTCACCATCTCGCGGCGGCCGATGACCGCCTTGGCCTGATAGGGCAGCTCCTTCATGGCATCCTCCCTCATGATGTCATCCGCGGGACAGATCGCCCAGGCGTCGTCCGATGGCGGAGTCCGCGTCGGCCTCACGCAGCGTCATCAGCACCGGCAGCCGCAGGCGCGGAATCAGCGCCAGGTCGCGTGCCACGGCGGCGAAGTCCGCGCGCGGCGTGTCCGCCAGCCGGGTCAGGAAGCGCGGCAGTCGCTCGCCGTCTTCCAGGTGACGCCAGCCGCGTCCGGCGATGGCCGCCAGCAGGTCCGGGCCACAGGCCTCGGGATCGTCGAGCAGGGCATCGAGCCAGGCGCCGGCGACCTCGCGTTCGGCGCCGGACACGGCGCGCACGCAGGCGCAGAAGGTCTCGATGTCGCCGGACTCGGCGGCCGTTTCGCCCCGGACGCGCAGCGCCTCGGCCAGCGGCCGGGGAACGTCCACATGTTCCAGACAGTAGCACAGCGAGGCCAGCACTTCGCCAGGCAGGGTCGGCAGACGCGCCGCCAGGCGCTGGGCCTGGGCGTCGTCCATGCGCACGGCGACGTCGGCCAGGCCCTGCAGGCCCAGGGCTCGCCAGTCCAGCGCCTGCTGGCCTTCCAGGTAGGCCTCGGCGGGTTCCATGTGCTGGCTGGCCGGCCGGTCCATGTCGCGGCTTGCCCGGGCGTGCAGCACGGCCTGGAAGGGCAGGGAGGGCGTGAAGGCCAGCGGATTGTCCTTCATCAGGTTGTCGATCGCCTCGCCGTCCTCGCGGCCGAGGCCCTGGACGTTGCGACCCAGGGTCTCCAGCAGGCGCTGCAGGAAGGCGTCGCGAGGCGCCGGGTCGAGCCGGCCCTGTTCGTCCAGCGGCAGTGCCAGGAACCAGATCAGCGGGTCTTCCATTTCGCCGAGACGAAATACCATCGCCAGCCGGGCCTTGCCCTGCCAGGGTTGCGGCCAGGGCAGCTCGTCCCGCTCCAGCGCCGTCAGCGTCTCCAGCCCGCAGGGTTCGACGCCGCGCCCCATGTGATAGAGCCAGGTCTCGGCCCCGGTGCGCGCGAAGAAATCGTGAAAGCTGTCGATCGGCTGCATGCGGTTTCCCTCTGTGACGAGCGTGCACTCTACCGTGGTGCCCCGACGCTGTCAGCCCGTGGCGGCGGGCGATGATGAGCAGGCTGATCAAATCCTGAACGATCATGCTTCGCGCCCACCGTATCGGCCTCGGCGACGGCTTTCCAGTGGTTATCCACAGGAACATTCAGCGCTGCTGTGAATGAATGATCCGCTTGGCCGCTATGGCGCCCATAATGGGCCACTATTGGTCCATGACCGAGATTTCCACTATGGTCTGTGCGAAAATGAAATATTAAACAGTCGTTTTTATTCCAAAAACAGAATCCAAACGGAGGCACATCATGCTTCGTCGCTTCACTCTGACGTTTCTCGCCGCCGGCGCCATCGCCTTCTCCGGCGGCGCCTTCGCCCAGGACACGACGCTCCGGGTCGGCATGTCGGGCGGTTATTTCCCCTTCACCTTCGTCGAGCAGGACACCCTCAAGGGCTTCGAGGTCGATGTCATGAATGCGGTGGGCGAGGCGATGGGCGCCGAGGTGACGTTCGTGACCGCCAATTTCTCCGGCCTGTTCGGCATGCTGGAGTCCGGTCGCATCGATACTATCGCCAACCAGATCACCATCACCGAGGAGCGCGAGGCGAAGTATGTCTTCACCGCGCCCTACGTCTATGACGGCGCCCAGGTGGTGGTCAAGGAGGGCAATGACGCGATCGACGGCGTCGAGGACCTGCGCGGCAAGCGCGTGGCGGTGAACCTCGGCTCCAACTACGAGCAGCTGCTGCGCGAGCTGCCCTACGCCGACGACATCGATATCCGCACCTACGAGAGCAACATCGAGCAGGACACCGCACTGGGCCGCGTCGACGCCTTCGTCATGGATCGCGTCAGTGCCAGCCAGGTGATCCAGGAGAAGCCGCTGCCGCTGCAGCTGGCCGGCCAGCCGTTCTCCGAGATCCACAACGCCCTGCCGTTCCGCGACACCGAGCAGGGACGTACCCTGCGCGACGAGGTCGACGCGGCGCTCGAGGCCCTGCGCGAGGACGGCACCCTGGCCGATATCTCCGAGCGCTGGTTCGGCAACGACATCACGCGGCCCTGAGGCGCAGCACCCGACATGAGCGTGCTCGATTTCGACTACATGCTGGGGCTCGCGCCCATTCTGCTCGGCTATCTGCCGCTGACCCTGGCGATGGCCGCGGCGGGGATGGTGCTGGCCCTGGCTCTGGCCTGCGGACTGGCGGTGATACGGGTGTTGAAGCTTCCGGGGCTGAACGGCATCACCCTGCTGTTCATCTCCTTCTTCCGCGGTACCCCGCTGCTGGTGCAGCTGTTCCTGTTCTACTATGGCCTGCCCCAGGTGCTGGCTTTCCTGACCCAGATCGATGGCATCACCGCCACCATCATGGGGCTGACGCTGCACTTCTCGGCCTACATGGCGGAATCGATCCGCGCCGCCATCGTCGGCGTGGACCGCAGCCAGACCGAGGCGGCGCTGTCCATCGGCATGACCAACGGCCAGCTGATGCGGCGGATCGTGCTGCCCCAGGCCACCCGGGTGGCCGTGCCGACGCTGATGAACTATTTCATCGACATGATCAAGGCCACCTCCCTGGCATTCACTCTCGGCGTCACCGAGCTGATGGGGGCCACTCAGAAGGAGGCGGCGGGCAGCTTCCTCTATTTCGAGGCCTTCATCACCGTGGCGATGATCTACTGGGCCATCGTCGAGCTGCTGGCCTGGTGCCAGCGGCGCCTGGAACGCCGACTCAACGAGGCCTATCGCCGATGATCAAGGTCAACCAACTCGTCAAGCGCTTCGGCGACAGCATAGTGCTGGACGGCATCGATCTGGAGATCGAGCGGGGCGAGATCATCGTGGTGATCGGCCCGTCGGGCACCGGCAAGTCGACCCTGCTGCGCTGCCTCAACTTCCTGGAGCGGCCCGACGCCGGCCGGCTGACCCTGGGCGACCTGGAGGTCGACGTGACCCGGGCCAGCCGCGCCGACATCCTGTCTGCAAGACGGCGTACCGCCTTCGTGTTCCAGAACTACGCGCTGTTCGCCAACAAGACGGCGCTGGAGAACATCGCCGAGGGACTGATCGTGGTCAATCGCTGGCCCAAGGCGAAGGCCCATGCCCGGGCTCGGGAGATCCTCGAGCGCATCGGCCTGGCCGACAAGGCGGACGCCTATCCGGCCTCGCTGTCCGGCGGCCAGCAGCAGCGGGTCGGCATCGGCCGCGCCATGGCCGCCCAGGCCGAGGTGATCCTGTTCGACGAGCCGACCTCGTCGCTGGACCCGGAGTGGGTCGACGAGGTGCTGGCGCTGATGAAGCAGCTGGCCGCCGAGCGCCAGACCATGCTGGTGGTGACCCACGAGATGGCCTTCGCCCGGGACGTCGCCGATCGGGTGGTGTTCATGGAGGGCGGGCGCATCGTCGAGCAGGGCCCGCCCTCGCGGCTGTTCCAGGCACCCGAGGACCCGCGAACCCGGGACTTCCTGCGCAAGGTGCTGCCCGCCGCGCCGGCGTGACGGGGGGTGGCCCGCATCGTGCAGGCGCGGGATAATGGTCCCCTAGTCAGATCAGAGGTATTTCCCCATGACCGTTCATCAGGAACTCGAGCAGGCATTGCGCGAACTCGAGTCCACCATGAAGGCGTCCGACCTGTGGCGCATGGAGCAGCCCGCGCCGGAGGCCTTCAACAGCTCCCAGCCGTTCTGCATCGACACGATGTCGCTGCCCCAGTGGCTGCGCTTCGTGTTCATCGCCCGGCTCGAGGCGCTGGTCGAGGCGCGCGCACCGATGCCGGCGAGCTGCGACGTGGCCCCCGCCGTGGACGCCTACCTGATCCAGGAAGGGGCGAAGGCCAGCCAGCGGGTGCTGATGGGCAAGGTGGTGGAGCGGATCGACCAGCTGGTCACCGAGAACTGAGTCGCCCATGCCCTATTACTTCGCCTACGGCAGCAACATGAACGCCGCCCGGATCGAGGCGCGGATCGGCACGACCCGGCGTGCCCTGCCCGGGGTGCTGCGCGACCATGCCCTGCGTTTCGACAAGGCCTCGCGAGTGGCCGGCATCAGCCACGCCAACGTGGTGCCCGCCGACGGTGAGCGGGTCGAGGGAGCGCTGTTCGAGCTGCTCGCCCCGGAGCAGATCGAGTGCATGGACCCCTTCGAGGGCTACCCCCACGACTACGATCGGCTGCGCCTGCCCATCCACACGGGGCAAGGCCCCATCGAGGCCTGGGTCTATGTGGCCGCGCCGGGTACCACCGGCGAGGCGCTGCGGCCGGCGCGGGAGTATCTCGACCACCTCCTGGCCGGGAAGCCCTTCCTGAGTGCCGACTATCACGCCCGCCTGGCCGATGTGGAAGCCATCCACGGCCTCGACGACGAGACGCTCAAGGCGCTGGGGCTGTCGCGCCATACCGCCCGCTAGCGGCGCCGACACTCGCCACGCGGCTCGCACGCCAAAAGGCCCGCCGTTCGGCGGGCCTTTTGCATGGCATGTCGACGCGGCTCAGAAGCGGAAGCTGATGCCGCCCATCACCACCAGCGGGTCGATCTCGACGTTGCCGATGTCGGTGCCGCCGAGCTCGGCATCGGTGTCGATGTCGAGATACCAGGCGGCGGCGTTGAGGGCCCAGTGTTCGTCGATCAGGAGGTCGACGCCCAGCTGGGCGGCCGCGCCCCAGGAGTCTTCCAGCTCCAGATCGCCGCCGTCGATGTGCTCGTCGGAGAAATGCGTGTAGTTGACGCCGACGCCGGCATAGGGCTGCACGCGCGCCTGGGTGCCACCCAGCGGATAGTACTGCAGGGTCAGCGTCGGCGGCAGGTGCTTGGTGGAGGCGAGGTTGGCGCCGTTGAGCTGAATGTCGTGCTCGAAGGGCTCGGCGGCCAGCAGCTCCATGCCCAGTTTGTCGGTGAAGCGATAGCCCAGGGTGAAGGCGAAGCCGTTGTCGTCCTGAACGTCGACCTCATAGGTGCCGCTGGCGAGATCGCCGTTATCGCTCTTGGGCGCGACCTTGGCCACGCCGACGCGGGTGTAGATATCGCCGGCGCCGTAGGCGAGCACCTGGCTGCTGGCGGCGAGGCCGGTGGCGACGATCAGGGTGGAAATCAGGGTGCGGCGCATGAGGCTGGCTCCTCGGTGAAGGTAAGCGAGGGCTCCAGTCTACGGGGTGCGCCGCGGCGCCGATTTGACTCAAGGCAAAATGGTTCGCGGCTTGAATTGATGCACGTCAAAACAGGACGCCGGGCACGGGGCCCGGCGTCTTGGTGGTCATGGCGTGGCGCGGATCAGAAGCGGTAGGTGAAGCCGCCGCCGACGGTGACCGGGTCGACGTCGATGTCGCCGGCATCCTGGCCGTTGATCTCGATGTCGGGGCTGACATCGGCGTAGTTGGCGAAGGCGCCGACCAGCAGGTGGTCGGTCAGGGCGAAGTCCACGCCAAGCTGGGCGGCGGCGCCGTAGGAGTCATCGACATCCAGGCCGGCAACCGTCACGTCGTTGAAGTCGGTGTAGTTGAGGCCCGCACCAGCGTAGGGCTGGATGCGCGATCCGGTGCCGCCCAGCGGGTAGTAGTTGAGCATCAGGTTGATCGGGCGGCGGTCCACGGAGCCGACGTTGGTGCCGCCGATGGCCACATCGTGCTCGATGTCCTGAGTGCCGTTGAGCTCGACGCCGAACTTGTCGTGGAACTGATAGCCCAGGCCGTAGGAGAAGCCGCGCTCGTCGGAGACGTCGATATCGTCGCCGTTGAGGGAGCCGATGTCGTCGTTGACTTCGGACTTGGCGATGCCGCCGCGCACGTAGATGTCGCCGGCCTGGTAGGCCATGGCGGACTGGGCGCCGACGAGGCCGGCGGCGGCAATGGCGGTGGCGGTGATCAGACGGGTCATCTTCATGGGGAAACCTCCCTGGTTCGTCCTGGATGCCGACGCCGACCGATTCGGCGTCATCGCATGGAATGTGGTCAGTATAAAAACACTGTTTCTAAATGTCTTGTAGGATTTTTCTATCAAACCCCTGGCGGTTTTCTCCTGCTTTAACGAAAGCGCCTGCCGACAGGGACTTATGATGTACAGGGGGCGTATAGCTTTCACATTTCCTGCACGGATTCGCCGATCTCGAGGTTTTCGGCTTCACTGGATCGGTGAGACAGGCGACGGCGAGAGGGAATGGCCATGCGCTTCGAGACGCGGTTTCCCGCCAGGCTGGGGGCGGGCGACAGGCCGCTGGTCGCGCTGCTGACGGCGGCGGGGCTGTCGGTATGGTTGCTGTATCAACCCGCGCTGGTGCAGGGGCTCGACTGGCCCTGGCGGGCAGTGCTGGTGCTGCTGGGCATCTGGGCGCTGGGTGGCGCCTTTGCGCGGCCGGTGGCCATGTCGGTCGGTGGGCTGTGGCGATTCTCCGGCACGACCTGGAGCCGGGCGGCCCTGCCGCTGTTCGCCCTGGCGCTGTTGGGCAGGGGGCTGATGGGGTGATCTCGCCGCCCCGGGGACGTGACGACGGGATGACGAAACGAAAGAAGCCGCCCGCAGGCGGCTTCTTGCTTGCTCTCTCGTCCGGATGCCGCGATCAGGCGGCTTCCTCGAGGCTGTCGAACTCGGCGGTGATGTCGTCGGTCGGCGCCTCGGTCACCAGGCTCACCACCACGATGGCGATGTAGGCGAAGATCACGCCGGGCACGATCTCGTAGAGATCGAAGATGCCGCCGGAGATCTGGGCCCAGGCTACCACGGTGACGCCGCCGACGACGATGCCGGCCAGCGCGCCCCAGGTGTTCATGCGGCGCCAGAACAGCGACATGATCAGCGCCGGGCCGAAGGCCGCACCGAAGCCTGCCCAGGCGTAGGACACCAGTCCCAGCACCGTGGAGTCGGGGTTCAGCGCCAGCAGGTAGGCGATGACGGCGATACCGATGACCGCGAAGCGGCCCACCCACACCAGTTCGCCCTGGGTGGCATCCTTGCGGAAGATGGCCTTGTAGAAGTCATCGGTCAGCGCCGAGGACGACACCAGCAGCTGGGAGTCGGCGGTGGACATCACCGCGGCCAGGATGGCGGCCAGCAGCACGCCGGCGATCACCGGGTGGAAGATGGCGTTGACCATGACCATGAAGATGGTCTCGCCGTCGCCCAGGTCACGCGCCATGTAGACGGTCCCGAGCAGGCCCACGGCCATGGCACCGAGCAGGCCCAGGGCGCTCCAGCTCACCGCGATGCGGCGTGCGGTGGGGATGTCCTTCTCGCTGCGGATGGCGGCGAAGCGGGCCAGGATGTGCGGCTGGCCGAAATAGCCGAGGCCCCAGGCCAGCGAGCTGACGATGCCCATCACCGACAGCGCCTCGCCGGTGGACGCGTCGGTGAACCACTTCAGCATGTCCGGGTTGGCCGCCAGGATTTCCTGGGCGCTGCCGCCCAGGCCCCCCATCTCGGTCAGCGCCACGACCGGCACGATCAGCAGCGCCGCGGCCATCATCAGGCCCTGGATCAGGTCGGTCCAGGACACCGCCAGGAAGCCCCCGAAGAAGGTGTAGGAGATGATCGCCAGGGTGCCGATGGTCAACGCCAGGGTGTAGTCGAAGCCGAACACCGTGTCGAACAGCTTGGCCCCTGCCACCAGGCCGGAGCTGGTGTAGAACATGAAGAACAGCAGGATGAACACCGCCGAGATCACCCGCAGCAGCTGGCTGTTATCCCGGAAGCGCTTGGCCAGGAAGTCCGGGATCGTCAGGGCGTCATCGGCCCGGAAGCTGTAGACGCGCAGCCGACGTGCCACCAGCAGCCAGTTGAGCCAGGTGCCGGCCAGCAGGCCGACGGCGATCCAGCCCGCGGACAGGCCGCTGGCGTAGGCCGCGCCGGGCAGGCCCAGCAGCAGCCAGCCGGACATGTCCGAGGCCCCGGCGGAGATCGCCGAGGTCCAGGGGCCCAGCGAGCGCCCGCCGAGGATGTAATCGGAGAGGTTGCTGGTGCGCTTGTAGGCGATGATCCCGATGCCGAGCATCACGATCAGGTACAGCGCGAATGTAAAGCCTATGGTGGCGTTGTTTTCGACCATGAGGGACTTCCTTCAGTTTGTTGTCGTTACCGACGAGCGGGGATCACTCGTCTCCCAGCGCAAGCAGTGACGCATTGCCGCCGAGTGCGGCGGTATTGATCGTCACCGTCTTTTCCGTGGCGAACCGCAGAAGATAGTGGGGCCCACCCGCCTTGGGGCCCGTTCCGGAGAAGCCCTGGCCGCCGAACGGCTGGACCCCGACGACGGCCCCGATGATATTGCGGTTGACGTATACGTTGCCAACGCGAATTTTCTGCGCGATCTCCTCGGCGAAGGATTCGTTGCGGCTGTGCACGCCGAACGTCAGGCCATAGCCGCGCCCGTTGATCGATTCGATCACCCGGTCGAGGTCCTGGGCCTTGTAGCGCACGATGTGCAGTACCGGGCCGAACTGCTCGCGCTCCAGGGCGTCGATGCCGTCGATCTGGAAGGCGCTGGGGGCAATGAAGGTGCCCTCGGCGGTATGCGCCGGGTCGAGCCGGGTCTCGGCCAGCAGCCGACCCTCGCCCTTGAGCCGGTCGATGTGCGCCTGCAGGCCCCGGCGGGCGTCCTCGTCGATCACCGGGCCCACGTCGGTGCCCAGGTCGCGCGGGTCGCCCACGTGAAGCTCGGCCATGGCGCCTTCGAGGATTTGGATCACGCGGTCGGCCACGTCGTCCTGGAGGTAGAGCACGCGCAGCGCCGAGCAGCGCTGGCCGGCGCTCTGGAAGGCCGAATGGATGACGTCGGCCACGACCTGCTCGGGCAGGGCGGTGGAATCGACGATCATGGCGTTCATGCCGCCGGTTTCGGCCACCAGGGTCGGCAGCGCGGCGTTCTCGCGGTTGGCCAGGGCGCGGTTGATGACCTGGGCGGTGTCGGTGCCGCCGGTGAACACCACGCCGGTGACGCGCGGGTCGCTGGTCAGCACGCTGCCGACGGTGGGACCGTCGCCGGGCAGCAGCTGCACCACGTCGCGGGGCATGCCGGCCTCGCGCAGCAGCTCGACGACGCGATGGGCGACGATCGAGGTCTGCTCGGCGGGCTTGGCCAGCACGGTGTTGCCGGCCACGGCGGTGGCGACCATCTGGCCGCAGAAGATCGCCACCGGGAAGTTCCAGGGGCTGATCGCCGCGAACACGCCCTTGCCGCCCATCATCAGCTCGTTGGACTCGCCGGTCGGCCCCGGCAGGCGGGTCGGTTCGGCGAACAGCTCCTCGGCGCGCACGGCGTAGTAGCGGCAGAAGTCCACCGCCTCGCGGATCTCGTCGACGCCGTCGGTGAGCAGCTTGCCGCCCTCGCGGGAACACAGCGCCATCAGCTCCGCCATGTTCGCCTCCATCAGGTCGGCGAAGCGACGCAGGATGTCGGCGCGCTCGCCCACCGGCGTCGCCTCCCAGCGCGGGAAGGCCGCCCAGGCGGCGTCCAGGGCCTGCTCGGCCTGTGTCTTGGTGGTCCACAGCACCGTGCCGACGCGCTGGCGGCGGTCGTAGGGCGCGGTCACCTCGTGGGTCTGCGCCGGGTCGCTGGCCACGTCGAAGGCCAGCAGCGGGCGCGCCTCGTACACGGTGTCCATGTGCGTCGCCATGGCATCCATCAGCGGCTGGTACTGGCTGCGGATGTTGAGGTTTGCCCCCTTCGAGTTGGGGCGACCGGGCCCGTAGAGATCGCGGGGCAGCGGAATCTGCGGGTTGGCCAGGCTATCGTACTGGCGCAGGGTCTCCGCCGGGTGCACGCACAGCGATTCCACCGGCACCTTGGGATCGACCAGCTGGTGGACGAACGACGAGTTGGCGCCGTTCTCGAGCAGCCGGCGCACCAGGTAGGGCAGCAGGTCCTTGTGGGCGCCCGTGGGGGCGTAGATGCGGCAGTAGGTGCCCTGGGGCGCGCGCTTGAGGGCCGCATCGTAGAGCGCCTCGCCCATGCCGTGCAGGCGCTGGAACTCGAAGGCCCGGTCGGCGGCGTTGGCTTGCTCGAGGATGCTGGTGATGGTATGGGCGTTGTGGGTGGCGAACTGCGGGAAGATCCGGCCGCGGGTGGCGTCGGAGAGCAGGAAGCGCGAGCACACCAGATAGGCCACGTCGGTGGCGGACTTGCGGGTGTAGACCGGGTAGCCGTCCACGCCCAGCTGCTGGGATTCCTTGATCTCGCTGTCCCAGTAGGCGCCCTTGACCAGGCGCAACGGGATCTCGTCGCCCTGGTGCTCGGCCAGGCGATTGAGGTAGTGCAGCACCGGCAGGGCGCGCTTGGAGTAGGCCTGGACCACCAGCCCGAACTTGCCCCAGCCACGGCAGGTCTCGCTTTCGTAGACGGCGCGGAACACCTCCAGCGACAGCTCCAGGCGGTCGACCTCCTCGGCGTCGATGGTCACGGCCACGTCGCGCTCGCGGGCCATCTGGGCCAGTTCGCGCACGCTGCCGACCAGCTCGCGCAGCACCTGCTCGCGGCGGCCGAACTCGTAGCGCGGATGCAGCGCCGAGAGCTTGATCGAGATCGACGGCGTGGGCGTCTTGGCGGACAGCGTACGGCTGGTCTTGCCGACCCGCTCGATGGCGCGGGCGTAGTCGTCGAAGTAGCGCTTGGCGTCACGGCGGGTGCGGGCGGCCTCGCCGAGCATGTCGTAGGAGTAGGTGTAACCCTTGTCGAACAGCGGCTTGGAGCGCTTGAGCGCCTCGTCGATATCGCGGCCGAGGACGAACTGCTTGCCCATGACCTTCATGGCCTCGACCATGGCGCGCCGGATCACCGGCTCGCCCATGCGGTTGACCATCTTGTTGATGAAGCCGGACGGACGGCCTTCCTGGGGCTTGTCCAGGGTCACCACGCGGCCGGTCATCAGCAGGCCCCAGGTGGAGGCGTTGACCATCCAGGATTCGCTCTTGCCCAGGTGCGCCTTCCAGTCGGCGGGGCCGAGCTTGTCCTCGATCAGGGCGTCGGCGGTGGCCTTGTCGGGGATGCGCAGCATGGCCTCGGCCAGGCACATCAGCATCAGGCCCTCGTGGGTATCCAGGCTGTACTGCTGGAGCAGCTCGTCGATGGTATCGACGGCGGTATCCATCTCGCGGATCTCGCGTACCAGCTCGGCGGTCTTCTCGGCGGTGCGGGCGAAGTCCTGGTGGCCCGCGCCGAGGGCCTGGATCAGCTCCTCGACGAAGTCGTTCTCGTCGACCACGTAGTGTTCGCTGATGCGGGCGAAGAGGGTGTCGAGATCCTGACGCCAGGTGGCGTCTTCCAGCATGTTGTTGGCGTTGAGCATGTCGTTCCCCGATGGAAGCCGATCGTCACAGGGTCGTGTGTCCGCCGCCGCGTCAGGGGGAGCGCCGACGGATGCACGGTATCCTGCAAGCGTAGGGCGCCAGAGAGGGCTCTGCTTGTCGATTCCGTTGGGGGATTTGACGAATTCGCGGATGTTGCCGTCGGGTGACAGCTTTTTTACGACCTTGGTCTAAGGCATCGGTGCGTTGCTGGCGAGTCGCCTGGCGCCCGGGCGTCGCAGCTGGCTGGGGGGGTGGCCGTAGTCGCGGCGAAAGGCGCGGGAGAGGGCGCTCTGGTTGGTGAATCCGGTGAGCGCGGCGATCTCGGAGAGCGGCAGATGGCTCTCGTGGATCAGGCGTCGGGCCGTCTCCAGGCGCCGACGCATCACGTAGCGCCACGGCGAGAGGCCGGTCTGGGCGCGGAAGCGTGCCGTGAAGTGGGCTTCGCTGAGGCAGGCCTGGGCCGCCAGGTCGGCGACCCGGAGCTGGCCGCTCAGGTGCTGGTCGATGTAGCGGTCCAGGGCCGAGAGATCCAGGGGGCGCCCCGTCGACGAGGCGTCGCCGGACAGCCGGGCATGCAGCGAGCCGAGCAGGGTGGCAGCCAGGCGGTCCTGCTGCAGGTCGCTCAGGGCGCCTTGACTGGCCAGCAGGCGCAGCTCCTGGAGCACGAACTCGAGATAGCGGGCCAGCGAGGCATCCAGGTCGAAGAAGCGCGGGGCGTCGAACAGCCGGGCCAGTTCATGGTGATGGCCGGTCAGCGACAGCGCGTCCTGCGGCAGGTCGAGGACCAGCTGATGGTTGTCGCCGGTACCGGCGTAGTAATGCATGTGATTGGCCGGGACGATGCAGCCCGAGAGCGCCGAGATCGAGCCGCCGAGGCCCTCGATCTCGAACTCCGCCTGACCATTGAGCCCGATCACGATCTGGTGGAAGTCGTGGGCATGATGGTGGATGGCGGTATCGAGAGGAAACTGGCGGATCGCGCTGGTCATCGTCGCCCTCCGGCGCGGCGGTCACGGGATGAGGCCCAGTGTACCGAATTCGTCGCCAGGCCTCATTCCCGCTCTTCGCCGTGGCGCAGGGCCGTGCGCGCGGCGAGGTGATCGCGCAGGGCGCTGAGGTCGGCGTGTCCTTCGTCGTCCAGCAGCGGCTTGCCGCGGGCCACCCGGCCATGGCGGCCGTGCTCGTCCATCAGCCGCTGGGCGCGGCGCCGCACGCCCTCCAGATAATCGTCGTGGCGAATCGGATAGCCGACCACCGCGTTCCATTCGGTCTCGCTGACCCGGCTTTCGAGGGCCTGATCGAACAGCTCGAGCAGGTGTTCGGGCTCGGTGCGATAGCGGGGCGTGCGCGCGGTCATCAGAATGGCGATCATGCCGCCGATGATCAGCAGGCAGACGGCCAGAACGGTCAGGAAGAGGGCCATGGCGGGACCTGGCGGTTCGGCTCGCGGGCGCGAGTCAGGATGTGAGAGGCCTGTGGAGCGGGTGAAGGGAATCGCCCCTTTCTCCGCAATTAGTAGTAAAATCAGTGGTTTACGTTATTGAAGTAGCCATCTGTAGCCGCTACTGTAGCCACTCGCGTAGCCAACGATTTGGAAGGATTGTACAGTCGAGCTCGAAGCAATAGCAAACCCGCCCGGCCAAGCGACGAAGTCGGATTCAATAGATTTAGGCATGACGAACCTATGACCGAAGACGAATGGAAGCTGCACTACATCAGAAAAGGAAGGCTCTGGGCATGGGTACATCGCACGATTGTTTTAGTTGCTGTGGTAATTCCCGTGCTTTGCTACCTGGCAGAAGCAAATCAGTGGGGAGGACTGCTTTGGAATGACTGGTTCAAAAGAAGTGGTGGCATCATGATTGCCTTGGCGATCCTCTCTGAATTACCTGGCCGAAGGTTGCAGCACGCCATTGACCCTCCTGAAGTAATGGCTAACCAGAATCAACAGGGGGCTCAAGTTAGGTACGGATGGTATCTGAAGATAATCCACAGCATCACCGTTGTATTAGGGGTAGGTGGCACCCTGATCGTTACCTTCGCTTAGCATCAATCATCCGCTCGCCTCTGTGTGCCTCTCCCAGGCTCGCCGAGCCATGTTAGAAGAAGGAGAGGCTAGTTGATTATTGTGCCTTCCCTTCAGCTGATCACACAGTTACTCAGCTAGTCTACCCTCGGCTTGTTCTATGGGCGCAAAAATAAGCCCCACCGCACAGATGGAGCTTATAAGTCTATAGCTTATGAATGATCATTGATAGATATTCGTCATGAAACGCTGGTGCTGTTCTTCTGTGCTTCTCGGAATCGCTTCAGCGCGAGAACAAAGCTAGATGCGGCTCCTACCTTAGAAAGGCTGATACGTTCATTCATTCCAGTTTTGCTGAAAAGGTGGAGGTCTTCATAGCGGACCACAGGTATTCTATGGTTGTTCTTGAAACGCCTATCGGGTCCACCTTGCTTGTTCACATATTCCCAAGTGTAGTCGATGATCTTGGTATCTTTTGGCACACTGCCGTCCTCAACGAACCGTGTCGGGGAAAGCTTCACTTCGAGGTTTTCGTAGGAGACGGCTCCCACTCCGTAGGGCTCGAAAACCAGAACTCGATCCGGAAAAAAGTAGAGTGTCTGCTTTCCAACAGGAATCGAGGGTACTTGGATATTCGTTTTCACAAAAGGAGGTGATGTGAAGCTCAGTTGAATAGGCTTTCGCTCAACGACACTGCTGGCTCCCGCATGATATTTACTGTCATGCACCCTACCTTCGGCCTCCATGTGCCAACAAGAATCCACAGCCTTCATCTCGTCAAAGGAGTTGATCAGCTTATTGTAGTTCTCCTCAAACTCATCTTCGATGTCATAAATGATGACAGAAGTCTTGTTCATGACGTCTCGGTACCTGGCAAGTATCACAGCAAGGATGCAGCCAATGGTTATGGGAAGTAGATAGGGAAGGTCGCGATAGATCGTGTACGCTAATGCAACGGCACCTAGTCCTATAATTACAGGCATCAGCGTGCTCATCTTTCGCTTGCTATTGAGCTCTTCCACCAATTCGGCTGAGCTGCCGTCGACCATATGCATAATGTCCCCACTCTCTATCTCCTTGAGAGGCTCGTGGGTTAGCGGTGCTGGTTCTTGATAATGCTCAGAGGTGCTCGGGCGAGTTGATTGTGTGTACGCCCGCTCATCGCGCTTCTTCGAGAAAGTATGGCGATAGTACAGGCCGCCACGCCCCATATGTACATAGTTGCCTCTGGGGCCGGTGCCAACACGGAATCCTTTCACACCGGCTGAAACGCCTACTCCAGACTTAGAGAGATTGAAACGAAACGGTCCTACTCGCAAAGCCTTCCGTATATAGAGTCCCATCGCTGTTCCCTGCGCTTTGTTTGCTTATGATCCACTGCTCTGGCTTGAACAGAATTACTATACCCCTGCTAAGTCATCGCAGCCTAGAGGGTGGTCATTTAGGTGTACCTGAGCGAGCACGCACCAGGGCGCCCTGTATCCGTATTCACATACATGAATTGACAACCCTAGCGAGCACACCTATTGTAAACACACCCAAACGAACACGTTGCTCGATAAGGGAGTGAACGACGATGGCTTACATCCGTGCCTATCTCCGCGCCTCCACCGATGACCAGAACGCTAGTCGTGCCCGTGAGGCGCTGACCAGCTTCACGAGCGAGAAGGGAGTAACGGTCGCTTCGTGGTACATCGAGAATGCCAGCGGCACCAAGGCCGATCGTACTGAGCTGGCGCGACTCATCGACGACGCTCACCCTGGCGACGTGCTCCTAGTCGAGCAGGTGGACCGACTGACGCGCCTGACGAAAGGCGATTGGGACAGACTCAAGGGCGCCATCCAGAGCGCGGGTCTTCGGGTCGTCTCCCTGGACCTGCCGACGAGCCACGCGGCGCTGACTGTGGGCAACAGTGACGACTTCACTGGGCGGATGCTCGATGCGGTGAATGCCATGCTCCTCGATATGCTGGCGGCAGTCGCTCGCAAAGACTACGAGGACAGGCGTAGGCGTCAGGCCCAGGGCATCGAGAAGGCCAAGCAGGATGGTCGCTACAAGGGCCGTCCGGTGAACGAGGAACTACATCGCCGAGTCATGGAGCTTCGAGAGCAGGGCTTCAGCGTCCGTAAGACGGCCGACATCGTGGGCTGTGGTGTCAGTACCGTCCAACGCGCCATGAAGCGAGCCGAACAGCCCGCTCAGTGAGGGGCTTCAATCGGGGAAGCATCGAGGCAGGGCCAAGCGGTCCTGCTTTTTTGTGTCGGCTCGAAGCCATCCCCTGGTGAATCGGTTGTCGACGGGAGTCAGTCAGTGCGGGCTGCCCGAGAGAAGTCCATCCATCCCTTGCCGAATCAGACTCGCAAGCGGTTTAATCCCTTCATAATCAATGCTTTACTCATGTTTGGCAGTGCCTGTAGCGTGCCGCTGCTGGCGCTCATCGAGGGCGCCAAGGACTACCACAAGACACAGCAAGGAGCCGATGCAATGCGGATCGAGTTGACACGCTGGGGCATGGAGCTGGCCATCATGGGGCTGGTCTTCAGGCTGGTCGCGGGAGATGTCTTCCTGCGGATGCCGATGGTCGGGCTACTGGCATGGAATCAGTGTGGCCTGTCCCTAGATCGCTGGGCAGATGCCAAGCATGAGCCGGTGCTGTAGGCGCTGGCGCTGAAGAACCATGGGGGATGGGTGCCGGTGTCGTTCATCCCTCAGGTGGGTGTCTCGAAGATCGACTTTCAGCCCCCACCATGCGCCCGCTCGGGGCGGGGTACGGGGAAGCGCGTTCCTTATACATCATCAATTATCGGCTCAGATGTTCGCCACAAAATGGCCGGGGGTGGTCGCTGGACGATCATTGGCAGGAGTCCCGTTCCTCCAAATCAAGGATGGACACACGGAGTCGAAGACGTGCCGGTAGGAGTCCCCTTACTCTGGCTCATGGACCGTCGCACATAGTCAGGGCGACACAGGTAGATCACGTTCCGGTGCGTCTACTGTCCGCGCCACGGTGGCGATCCCTCCTTGTGGACCCTGGAAGCGCAGTTATGTGGGCAAATCGGCATGGCCAACGCCTTGATGGTCTGCCAGATTTTGCGAGAGAGCGTCCTTCTACCGACATACTATGTCGCTGGCGAGGAAGGTCGGTCAGACTGACCCTCTTGGTGTTCCTCACTGATGAGCAGATAGAACAGGCTCGCTGCTGCCTCCATGTCCCGCGTCTGTGCCTTGAAAGCGTCACTCGCTGGCGCAAGGCAAGGGCTGGCCTCCCGGTCATGCCTCAGCGATAGCAGCACACGGAGCGCCGGAGAGTCGCCCTTGTCGAGGTCTTCGGGGCGACGCTGGAGCAGGATCGACATGACAGCGGGCGTGACGTAGATGTCGTCCTTGGTCAGATGGACGTTGATCCCCCGCCGACAGACGGTCTTGTAGAGGTGGTGGAGCTTGGTCCGTGGGCTGGCGCCCTTGAGTTGGCGGACGGTGCGAACCTCGATGGTCATCTCTCTCCCCTGGCTTACGTCTATCTCAATCCATCCCTTCAGATAAGCGAAGTGCTTCGGCGTCTCGGCTGCGTGGCTGGAGATGCCCAGGACCATACCGATGGCTCAGGTCTACACCATGCTCTTGACAGGCTCGCCATACAGTGTTCAGCCCCACGCCGAAGCGTTCAGCCGTCTCAGTGATGGACGCTTCCCGGTCCCTCCGCCAATCAGCGATGGTCTTGTAGTCCATCTGTCGGCTCTTCCCTGAAGGCACAGCAGACTGATACGACAGCCCAGCCTCTCGCCAGATAGTCTTGACGGTTGTCTCACTGATGCCGAAGTGTTCAGCGGTGGCGCGTCGAGTAGCCTTGTTCTGCTGGCGCCACTCAACGACTTCGCTGGGGTGGACTTTGGGTTTTCGTCCAGGGGCGCTTGCGGTGCGGTAGTTCGACATTGTTATTCAGCCTCCTCTCACTGTTGTCCTTGTAGACGGAGCCTCGCTTCGCTCGGTCCTCCTCGACCTCTGCCTTCCAAGTGGCGTGGCACAGGGGTGCCCAGAGACACCCCATGACGGTTACGGTCCAGATGATTGCAGTGGAGGAAGACATCAGGCCGCCTCCTGATGGTGATCTGAGCCGTGGAGGTACTTGTCAGGGTGCACCTTGTCCGCGTGGACGCTGCGAACCATGGACTCGATTTGGTCCCTGTCGGTGGCCCCTGAGTGAAGCAAAGAGGCAGCAAACTGAAGGGCATCCCTGTACACCCTCAAGTCATCTCCATCGAGAACGTCACGGATGCCCTTTCCCCTGGCTCCGGGGATTTCGTTCAGCGCCTCCCGCCACTCACTGGCGCTCATCCCAGAGACGGCCTCAGCGACCATCCCCTTGAGGAAGCGTTCAGCATCCTGCGCATAGACCGTGGAGCCAGTCTCAGAGACGATGCGGTGATACACGCTGTTGTCGATCTCAGTCAGGTGCTCAGTTCGGATGGGACGATAACGCTCCATCCTCAGTACACAGTCCTCCATATCGAGGAAGTAGCAGCGGATGTCATGGCCTTCAGCCGTGTTAGCTTGCATGGCAAGGTGAGCGGCCACGTCACGGGAAAGCAGGTAGTTGGTCTTCGGGCGCCCCTGCTTCCCGGTGTGCTCGGAGAAGTGCTCGATCTCATCGGCGCATGTTTTTGGAGATTTTTCCCCAAAATTATCTGGAGCCATCAACGGATTGATATAGTGATCAGCCCATTTATTGAACTGCTTGTGCGGCTTCCCGATCTTCTCCCAGAGCTTCCGGGCGTCGATCTGTGGCTCTTGCCGGTCCTCCACAATGGGGAGCACACGGCGGGCCTTCATCATTCTTTTGGCTTGTTCATCGGCGAAGCCGAGGACTGATGTCAGAGTCTTCTTCGGGACATGGTTGATGTCAGTGACGATGGATCGACCGTTGCGAGTGGTCTTGGTCATGGTAGTTACTCCAATCTAGAGCGCACCAACAGCCGAGCACACCCCCGACAGTCCCCAAGCGGCCACTACCATGAAGGCACTGACTGCCGGGCACGACTGGAGATGCACTCTAGGCTGGATGCTTGGTGGGTATGCGAATGAGCCATGCGAATGAACGCATGTAGATGTAGCAGTTGTGTGGACTGCTGGTTGGTCAGCGGTGGAGGTGAGTGTCGTTACTCGGCCCACACCTCCATCGGCAGTAGGTAGATGGGAACGGTGCCGACCACTTCGAGATCAAATTGGTCATCTGGACAGAAGTCTTCCAAGATGGTCGCGTGTAGCTCTTCCGGCGTCAGGCAAGGATCAGCTAATACCATATCGACAGCTTTCTCTAGCGCACTCACATACCGGATGAAGTCACCGGCGTGGTCAGTGGATAGCGGGTGGATACCACGCCTGAACACTTCGAAGTTCTCAGGCAGCAGTGGAAGGGCATGTACTGCGGTCAACACGACAGCCTGTAGGTTCCCTGCTGGGATTTCGTGGAAAGCGAGTTTGAGTTCAGCATTGAGGATTCGGCGGTAGCCCTCAACGAAGGTCTTGCGGTCGAAGCTGGAAGTCTCGTCAGTCACGACTCGCTGGACCGGGAACAGATTCACAGGCGCGTCGTTGGATAGCATGGTCATGTCGGTCATAGTCGTTGGTTCCTCATTGGTGATTCCCCCACGAGTCTCCCCCTCACCGGCTCACAGACCGGCCCAACGATAGGCCAGCCGATGAGGCACGCGAGAGGAATCCCGATAAGGGGGTATGTGGATGAACTAGCAGTGTGTCAGCGGGAGAAGCTGACGGGGTGGTCGGTGGGCTGACGGTGGATTGATCATCACGGACACATCAGTTCTGGTACTTCCGGTCAGTCTCGTCTGTTGACTGAAGCGAATGGCTGGAAGCATCGGTTAGTGATGTAACCCATCCATGTCAGGAAAAACGAGCGAAGCGAGTTACCGGCCCATGTCTTCTAGCCTCGATTCTGGTTGCTCCACAGATGACAAAGAGCATCGACCAGAAGGCCCACTAGAAGTTAACCCATAGAGATACTCATTATTGGTTATCTCATTAGGATGATTACTTCCAGCGAAGCTCTATCAGATGAACCTCAAGACTCTCTAATAGAAAAACTAAAAGCCGTTTCGAGATTGACCTCGCCATGGGCTGATGCTAGACGGAGCCTCGCTCCGCTCGGTCCATGACAAGTCCCCGGCCCACCTCGACGACGCCGTCACCTCCGTCGCGGGCCCTTGGTCGATGTTATCCACGTTCTCATGCGACGGCCTGGTAGCCGCCCGTTACTTGTGTCGCATCGAAGGACAAACAATCTCCCGACCTCACGATAGGCGCGATGCCGGTCTTACTGTGCAGCTCTTGCGAACTACTGATGCTAGTGATGGTGTGCTGCTGGGTTTTGCGCATAGCTCGGCTACTGCCTCGCCGAACTCCTGTGTCAAGATCGTGCGCTTCGTCTTCCCTATGTGGGCGGTAATCACATCTGTCTCGATCTCCTTCGAACGTGTTCAGGCGAATATCTAGGCAAGGCTTCCATGTGACACTGCTGTAAGAAGCGAGTGATTCGAACTTGCCGAAGCTCTCCGAGCGTCTAGCGAGCCTCCGTATCCAGGCACGATGGAGGTGGGAGCGTCCTCGCTCGAACGCTGCGGGGCACCAGGGCGAGCCAGAAGAAGCTTCTTCTTCCTTTTAGTGGGTGGTAATCATCCGGTTATCGATAGGGCATGATCGATAAGGGAATGGAATAGATCGGCAGGGCTTGATGGGTGGAGCACATGCTGGTGACTCAGCTCACCGGAGAGACGGTATCTTCTCCAGTAGTGGGCCGTAATTGATTCGGCGCTGTGAGGCGCTGTGAGAGGCTCTAGGTTTTGTCCGAAAAGTCGGATTTGCTAATGTGCTCCATGCCGCTGTCTCTTATACACATCT
>NZ_PYUQ02000027.1:0-32539 GCF_003030865.2 Halomonas sp. SL1
AGATGTGTATAAGAGACAGCCCCCCTGATGACGCCCCTGTTGCTGCTGCCCGCCGCCGGCCAGGCCGCCGAGCTCGCCCTCGAGCCGCTGACGGTCAGCGCATCGCGTCTCGAGCGTGAACTCTATGCCACGCCCGCCGCCGTGTCCGTGGTGGACGAGGAGCAGATCGCCCAGGGCCAGCCCCGCGAGCGCCTCAACGAGTCGCTGGCCACCGTGCCGGGGCTGTATCTCCAGAACCGTCACAACTTCGTCCAGGGCGAGCGGGTGTCGATCCGCGGCTTCGGCGCCCGCACGCCCTGGGGCGTGCGCGGCATCACGGTGCGCGTCGACGGCATTCCCTACACCCTGCCCGACGGCCAGGCCCAGCTCGATGCCATCGATCTGGACAGCGCCCGGCGCATCGAGGTCATCCGCGGCCCGGCGGCGGTGCAGTACGGCAACGCCGCAGGCGGCGTGATCGACGTCACCACCACCGACGGCGAGAGCGATCCGGGCACCAGGCTGCGCGTCGAGGGCGGCAGCGACGGCTATCGCAAGCTGAACCTCAGCAACGGCGGCGTCGAGGGCCCCTGGTCACATCACGTCAGCGTCTCGGCGCTGGGCATGGACGGCTATCGCGATCACAGCGAGGTCGAGAAGTACCAGCTCAACGCCAAGCTGCGCCGCGAGCTGGACGCCGACCGCTCGATCACCGCCATCGTCAACCTGCTCGACAATCCGCGCTCCGAGGATCCGGGCGGCCTGACCGCCGAGGCGGTCAGCGAGGACCGCAAAGGCACAATAACGGGCAGCAACTTTTATTCACCGACTCGTATCGATGCGGGACAGTCGGTCGACCAGCAGCTGCTCGGCCTGGAGTACGAGGACCTGGCCGCCGGCCCCGGCGAGCTGACCCTGCGCGGCTTCTACCTGAAGCGCGACTTCGAGCAGCAGCTGGCCTATGCCGGCGACAGCTTCGTCGCCTACGATCGCGACTACTACGGCGGCAGCGCCGAGTACCGCCAGTCGCTGACCGTCGGCGGCCTGCCGCTGAGCTACGTGACCGGCGTCGACGTGGCGCGACAGGAGGACGAACGCTATCGCGACGAGGTCACCATCGACGGCGACCATCAGGGCCGCGTCGCCGACGAGACCCAGACCGCCAGCTCGGTCGGCGTCTTCGCCCAGGGCGACCTGGACCTGACCGACCGCTGGACGGTGTCGCTCGGCACCCGCTTCGACCACACCAAGTTCGATATCGACGACGACTATCTCAGTGACGGCGACAACGGCGGCGATCGCAGCTTCGATCAGTGGAGCGGCAGCGCCGGGCTGAGCTATCGCTACCTGCCCGACCACCAGGCCTACCTCTCGACCGGCACCGCCTACGAGACGCCGACCTTCACCGAGTTCGCCAACCCGGCCCGCGTCGGCGGCTTCAACCCGGACATCGAGCCGCAGAAGGCTTGGAACCGCGAGATCGGCCTGCGCGGCAGCTTCGTCGACGCCGGCCTCGACTACGACGTGGCGCTGTTCTCGACCCGGGTGCGCGACTCGCTGATCGCCTACAAGGACGGCGGCCGCGACTTCTACCGCAACGCCGGCCGCAGCCGCCAGGATGGCCTGGAAGTGGCCCTGGGCTGGCAGTTCGCCGAGGACTGGCGCCTCGACAGCGCCCTGACCCTGGCGCGCTACGAGTTCCAGGACTACGTCAACGACAAAGGCGAAGACCTCGCCAACAACCGCATCCCGGGCCTGCCCGAGCGCACCTGGGTCAACCAGCTGACCTGGCAGGGCCTCGGCGAGCGCTTCGCCACCCTGGAGACCCGCTACGTGGGCTCGATGGTTGCCGACGACGAGAACAGGGTGAAGATCGACGACGTCTGGCTGGCCAACCTGCGTGCCGGCGACGGCTGGCGCCTCGGCGACGACACCCTGCTCAAGGCCTACGTGGGCGTGCAGAACCTGTTCGACCGCGAGTACTACGACAACATCGTCATCAACGACGAACGTGGCCGCCACTTCAACACGGCGCCGGACCGCAGCGTCTATGCCGGCGTGGAGCTGGCCTTCTAGGCCGCGTCTTCGCGCCTCTCCCGGGGCCGCCTCAAGGGGCGGCCCCGCGTCGTTTCCAGGAGCCTGCCCCGATGAATGACACCCCCATCCTGCATATCGCCGCCGCCCTGATCGAGGACGCCGAAGGCCGCCTGCTGCTGGTGCGCAAGCGCGGCACCGAGGCCTTCATGCAGGCCGGTGGCAAGATCGAGCCCGACGAGTCCCCCGCCGCGGCCCTGGTCCGGGAGCTCGAGGAGGAGCTCGGCCAGCCGCCGACCCGGTTCGAGCCGCTGGGCGAGTTCAGCGCCCCGGCCGCCAACGAGCCCGGCCACGGGCTGCACGCCCATCTGTTCCGCGCCGAGCTCGCGGGTCCGCTGCAGGCCGCCGCCGAGATCGCCGAGCTGCGCTGGGTGACGCCGGCCGAGGCCCTGGCGCTGCCGCTGGCGCCGCTGACCCGCGACGAGGTGCTGCCCCGCGCCGGCCTGGCCGAGGCCTGAGATGGAGCAGCCGATCGTCGGCTATCACCGCGACGACGAGGGCCACTGGGTCGCCGAGCTGGCCTGCGGCCACCATCAGCACGTCCGCCACCAGCCGCCCTGGGCCGAGCGCCCCTGGGTGACCACCGAGGCCGGCCGCCGCTCGCGGCTGGGCCTGCGGCTGCCCTGTGTGAAGTGCGACCGCGGCGAGCCGCCCGATGCCCCGGTCGATACTCCGCCCGAATCCCGCCGCTGAGCCGCCCGACGCGCCGGTGGCCGGCCCTGCCAACGGGGCCCTGCGTTAGGATAGAAAGGAAGCCGCTCCCACCAATCCGCCATCCAAGGAGCCCGACGTGGCCATCGCCCTGCTCTACAACGTCCTGATCTTCCTCGTTGCCGCGGTGCTGATCGTGCCGCTGGTCAAGCGGCTGGGGCTCGGCGAGGTGCTCGGCTATCTGGTCGCCGGCGTGGTGATCGGCCCCTCGGCGCTGGGCCTGGTGCCGGACGCCGACGCCGTGCTGCAGTTCTCTCAGGTCGGCATCGTGTTCCTGCTGTTCGTGATCGGCCTGGAACTCAAGCCGGCCCGCCTCAAGCTGATGCGCAAGGCGGTGTTCCACTTCGGCAGCCTGCAGGTGGCCGTCACCACGACGCTGCTGACTGGCCTGGCCCTGCTGGCGGGCCTCTCGCCCGCCGCAGCACTGGTGGTCGGCTTCAGCCTGGGGCTGTGCTCCACGCCGCTGGTGCTGCAGCTGCTCGGCGAGCGCGGCGAGCTGGGCAGCCGCCACGGCCGCTACGCCTTCGCCCTGCTGCTGTTCCAGGACATCGCCGCCATTCCGGTGCTGGCGGCCATTCCGCTGCTGGCCGGCGGCGCCTCCCTGGGCGGCGACTGGACCCACCTGCTGGCCGAGGTGCTGATCGCCGTCGGCGCCTTCGTCGGGCTGATCGTCGGCGGCCGCTACCTGCTGCGCCCGCTGTTCCGCTTCGCCGCCGGCACTCGCAGCCGCGAGGTATTCGCCGGCACGGCGCTGCTGGTGGTGATCGGCGCCGCCCTGCTAATGGAGCTGGCCGGGCTTTCCATGGCGCTCGGCGCCTTCATCGCCGGGGTGCTGCTGGCCGACTCCGAGTATCGCCACAGCATCGAGGCCGACATCGAGCCGTTCCGCGGCCTGCTGCTGGGGCTGTTCTTCATGGCAGTGGGCATGACCGCCCAGATCGGCCTGCTGGCCGAGAAGCCCGGCCTGGCGCTGGGCCTCGCCGCCGGCCTGCTGGCCGCCAAGTGGCTCGCCATGACCCTGTCCGCCCGGCTCTACCGTCGCGACTGGAAGACGGCGCTGAACCTCGGCGCGCTACTCTCCCAGGGCGGCGAGTTCGGCTTCGTGCTGCTCACCGCGGCGGGGGCCGCCGGCCTGCTCGACGCCTCGCTGGTCGGCCTGCTGGTGCTGGTGGTGTCGCTGTCCATGGCCGCCACGCCGGTGCTGTTCCTGCTCCACGCACGGCTGATCCGGCCGCTGCTGAAGGCCGACAGGCCGCGCCGCGACTACGACCGCCCGCCGCCCATCGGCCCGCAGATCATCATCGCCGGCTTCGGTCGCTTCGGGCAGATCATGGGCCGCATCCTGCAGGGGCTGAAGATTCCCTACACGGTGCTCGACAGCAACGCCGAGCGCGTCGACGTGGTGCGCCGCTACGGCAACGACATCTACTTCGGCGACGCCTCGCGCCTCGACCTGCTGGAGGCCGCCGGCGCCGACAAGGCCCGGGTGATGGTGGTGGCGATCGGCGACATCGAGACCTCGATGCGCATCGTCCAGCGGGTCAAGCGGCGCTTCCCGCACCTGCGCGTCTACGCCCGGGCCCGGGATCGCTACCACGCCCAGCTGCTGATGCGCGCCGAGGTCACCTACATCATCCGCGAGCTGCTGCCGGCGAGCCTGGAGCTGACCCGCGAGGTGCTGGTCGGCGTCGGCATCTCCCGCGAGCAGGCCAGTCACACCGTGGAGACCTTCCGCCCTCACGACGAGCGCGCCCTGAAACGCCAGCTGGAAGTGTTCGGCAACAAGCGCGAGCAGATCCAGACCATCCAGCAGGCCGCCCGCGAGCTCGAGGAGCTGTTCGAGGCCGACGAAGACATCGCCACCACCGCGCCCGAGCGTCCGCCGGAGCGGCGCGGCACAACGTGACAGGAGACCTCATGACCCATCACAAGGGCACCCCGGAGACCGGCCGCGACCTGCTGGCCGACGTCAGCCTGCCCGCCGCGGTGATCCAGCAGGCGCCGCTGGCCCACAACCTGGCCTGGATGCAGGCCTTCGCCGAGCGCCACGGCGCGCGGCTGGCGCCCCACGGCAAGACCACCATGACCCCGGCACTGTTTCGCCGCCAGCTCGAGGCCGGCGCCTGGGGCATCACGCTGGCCACCCTGCCCCAGTGCCGCGCCGCCTTCGCCGAGGGCGCCACGCGCCTGCTGCTGGCCAACCAGCTGGTCGGCCGCGCCAACATGGCGATCGCCGTCGCGCTGATGCGCGCCGGCGCCGAGCTCTACGTGACCGTGGACAGCCACGACAACGTGGCCGAGCTGGGCGAGGTCTTCGCCAACGCCGGCCTGACGCTGCCGGTGCTGATCGAGGTGGGCGTGGCGAGCGGACGCTGCGGCTGCCGAGACGACGAGCAGGTCGCGGAGCTGGCTCGGGACATCGCCGCGCGGCCGGGGCTGACGCTGGCCGGTCTGGAGGGCTACGAAGGCGTGGTCCACGGCGACGATCCGGCCGCGAGGGTTCGCGCCTATGGCGAGCGGCTGGTGGAGAACCTTCACCGGCTGGCGGACGAGGGGCTGTTCGGCGTCGCCTCGCCGATCGTCACCGCCTCGGGCTCGGCCTGGTACGACCTGATCGCCGAGACCTTCCGCGACGGCGGCCTCGAGGACCGCTTCACCCCGGTGCTGCGCCCGGGCTGCTACGTGGTGCACGACCACGGCCTCTACCGCGAGGCCCAGCGCGGCGTGCTGGCGCGCCGCCCGGACCTGCACGAGGGCCTGCGCCCGGCGCTCACGGTCTACGCCCAGGTGCAGTCGCTGCCGGAGCCGGGGCTCGCCATCGTGGCGCTCGGCAAGCGCGATATCGGCGGCGACCGCCTGTCCGAGCCGCTGGTGCGCTATCGGGAAGGCGGACGCGTCGAGGCGCCGCTGTCGGTGGCGGGCTGGGACGTCACCAGGCAGATGGATCAGCACACCTTCGTCGCCCTGCCGGAAGGCGCGGACGACGTGCGCGTAGGCGACGTGGTCGCCTTCGGCGCCTCCCACCCCTGCCTGACCTTCGACAAGTGGCGGCTGATCCACCTCGTCGATGACGGCCTGTCCGTGATCGATACCTGGGAGACGTGTTTCTAGGAGTGTCGGGTGTCAAAAGCCACGCTGCGCACCAGGGCGATGACCGGCATGCCGGGCTTGAGCCCCATCTCGTCGAGGGACTTGCGGGTCAGCCGCGCGCGCAGCAGCTGCTCGCCGAGCCTCTTCTCGCCGAGCCGCTTCTCACCGAGCCTCAGTCGCAGCTCCACGGCGGCCTGCCCCGGCTGCGACGGGCCGATCTCCTCGACCGTCGCGCGCAGCCGGTTGCGATAGCTGATGGCGCCGGGCTCGTCCAAGGCCAGCGCCACCTCGCGCACCGGGATGCGCAGCCGCAGCCGCGTGCCGGGCGCGGCGTCCACCGCGGGCAGTGTCAAAAGCTGGCCGTCGGCCAGGCGCAGCCGGCTGAGCGCATAGTGCGAGTCGTGTTCCTCCACCGTCGCCGTGACCAGGGTCGCGGCATCGAAGCCGCCCAGCCGCTCGGTGAGTTCGAAGCGCTGTAGCAGCGCCTCCAGCGGGCCGTCGGCGACCACCCGCCCCTGCTCGAGCAGCACCAGGTGGTCGGCGATGGCGGTCAGCTCGTCGGGGTCGTGGCTGACGTAGACGATGGGAATGTCGATGTCGCCGGCCAGCCGCGCGATGTAGTCCAAGAGCTCCCGCTTGCGGACGCCGTCGAGGCCGGTCAGCGGCTCGTCCATCAGCAGCAGCCGCGGCTCGCTGAGCAGCGCCCGGCCGATCGCCACCCGGCGGGCCTCGCCGCCGGATAGCGTCGCCGGGAAGCGCTCCAGCAGCGCGCCGATGCCGAGCAGCTCGACCACGGCGTCGAAGCGCTCGCGCCCGGCGCCGCGCATGCCGTAGGCGAGATTGCCGCGCACCCGGTAGTGGGGAAACAGCCGCGGCTCCTGGAACACCACGCCCAGATGGCGCCGGTGCGGCGGCAGCCGAACGCCACGCGCGGTATCCACCAGCGTCTCGTCGCCGAGGCGGATCGCCCCGCGGTGCGGCGCATCGAGCCCGGCGATCATCCTGAGCAGGCTGGTCTTGCCACTGCCGGAGGGGCCGAACAGCGCGGTCACACCGCTCGCAGGCAGCGCCAGCGACGCCGACAGCGAGAAGTCGCCGAGGCGCTGTTCGACGTCCAGGGTCAGCGCCGAGCGCGCGCCGGCGGCGCCGTCATGGGCGGCGGTCACATCTGACATGGCATCCTCTCCATTACCCATCGCGCTGGCGCAGCCGGCGCCGGGCCCGGCGCGCCAGCCACTCAGAGGCCACCAGCGAGACCATGGCGATGATCACCGACAGCGCGCACAGCCGCGCCGCCGCGCCTTCCTGACCGGGCGTCTGGATCAGCGTGTAGAGCGCCAGCGGCAGGGTGCGGGTCTCGCCGGGGATATTGGCGGCGAAGGTAATGGTGGCGCCGAACTCCGACAGCGCCCGGGCGAAGGCCAGCACGGTGCCGGTCAGCAGCCCCGGCAGCGCCAGCGGCAGGGTGATGGTGAACAGCACCCGCAGGCGGCCGGCGCCCAGGGTGCTGGCCGCCGCCTCCAGGTCCACGTCCACCGCCTCCAGCGACAGACGCACGGCGCGCACCAGCAGCGGGAAGGCCATCACCCCGCCGGCCACCGCCGCCCCCTGCCAGGTGAAGGGCAGGCTCACGGCGAACCACTCGTTCAGCCACTGGCCCAGCCAGCCCTGGCGACCCAGCGACAGCAGCAGCAGGTAGCCGACCACCACCGGCGGCAGCACCAGCGGCAGGTGCAGCACGCCGTCGAGCAGCGCCTTGCCGCGGAACTCGCGGCGCGCCATCAGCCACGCCAGGGCGATGCCCGGCACCAGGATCCAGGCCACCGCGGTGCCCGCCACGCGCAGGCTGATCAGGATGGCCTCGACCTCCACCGGCGACAGCATCGACTAGCCCTCGGCGCCGTCTTCGGCGGCCGGCTCGGCGCCGGCGGCTTCGAAACCGAAGCGGGTGAAGATGGCCCGGGCCTCGTCGCCGGCCAGCCAGGCGCGGAAGGCCTCGGCGGCGTCATCCGCCGGCGGGTCGATCAGCGCCACCGGGTAGCGGATCGCCGGATGGCTGTCGAGCGGGAACAGGCCCAGCTGGTGCACCCGGTCGCTGGCCATGGCGTCGGTGCGATAGACGATGCCCAGCGGCGCCTCGCCGCGCTCGACCAGCGCCAGGGCGGCGCGCACGTTGTCGGCCCGGGCCAGGCGCGGGGCCAGCGCGTCCCACTCGCCGAGGGACTCGAGCGCCTGCTTGGCGTAGATGCCGGCCGGCACATGATCGGGGTCGCCCACCGACAGTCGCTCGTCGTCGCCCAGCAGCGTGCTCAGCGACGTGCCCTGGCCGGGGGTGAAGGTCTCGGGTTGGTCGTCGGCGGCGATCAGCGACAGGCGGTTCTGCAGCAGGTCGGCCCGCTCGGCGAGTTCGATGCCCTGCTCGCCCAGCCAGTCCATCCACTGCTCGTTGGCGGAGAAGTAGAGGTCGGCCGGCGCGCCCCGGGCGACCTGGCGCGCCGCCGTGGACGAGGACGCATAGACCGGCACCACGTCGACATCATGGCCTTCCTCGTAGCGCGCGATGGCGCTGTCCAGGGCGTCGGTGAGCGAGGCGGCGGCGAAGATGCGCACCGTGGGTTCGGTACCGGGCTCGGCCTGGGCCGGCACGGCGGCGACGCCCAGCGCCAGGGCGAGGCCGGCGCCGAGGGCGCGCAGCGGATGACGAGCGATGAACCGCGGCATGGAAACTCCCGTTATGTCTGCATGGAAACAACGGCACATTAGCGTTCCATGAACGCCCGAGCAAGCGCGATCAGCTCGACGCCTCCGGCGCCTCCCCCGTCATCAGCTCGAGCAGCGCCCGGGCATCGTCACAGGCCTCGGGGGCGAGGCGACGCTCTAGCGCTCGATAGCGCGCCAGCAGCGCCTCGCCCAGCGGCGTGAGCTCGGCCCCGCCGCGAGCGCTGCCGCCGGTGCTGGTGGCGATCACCTCGCTCGGGAAGTGGCGATTCATGGTCTCGATCAGCTGCCAGGCCTTCTTGTAGCTCATGTTCAGCGCGCGGCTGGCCGCGGTGATCGAGCCCTCCCGGGCGATCGCCGCCAGCAGATCGATCTTGCCGGGCCCCAGCACCACGTCGCGGTCGGCGACCAGCCGCAGCTGGAAGGTGGGGCGGTCATGGCGGGTTCGGGTCATCGGCGTGTCCTCGTCGGCAAGGGGCAAGTTCTCGAAAGGCGCGGGCGCGGCTCAGGGCGCCGGGCACCACCAGTCGGGCAGCAGGGCCCGATTCTCGGCCCGGGCGAAGCGGTCGTCCATCAGCACCACCACGCCGCGATCCTCGGGGCCACGGATCACCCGGCCGGCGGCCTGCACCACCTTGATCATCCCGGGCACCCGGTAGGCGTAGTCGAAGCCGCGGCCGAAGCGTTCCTCGAGCCGCGCCTCCAGCGCCGCATGATAGGCGTCGAAGGGCGGCAGGCCGAGGCTCGCCACGACGGCGCCGACCAGCCGCTCGCCGGGCAGGTCGATGCCCTCGGCGAAGGCGCCGCCGAGCACCGCGAAGGCGATGCCGGTCTCGCCGGGCACGAAGCCGGCCAGGAAGGCCTCGCGCTCCTCTTCGGTCATGCCGCGCCGCTGGGCGCGCACCGGGATCTCGGGGCAGGCCTCGCGGAAGCGCGACAGCGCCGCCTCCAGGTAGGCGAAGCTGCTGAAGAACGCCAGGTAGTGGCCGGGGCGGCGGCGGTACTGGTCGGCCAGCTCGGCGACGATGGGGCCGAGCGAGGCCTCGCGGTCGCGCAGCCGGGTCGAGACGTCGCGGCGCAGCCGCACCTCGAGCTGCTCGGCGACGAAGGGCGCGGGCACGCTGCGGGTGACGGTATCGTCGGGCAGGCCCAGCAGGTCGCGATGATAGCCCGGCGGGCTCAGGGTCGCCGAGAACAGCACCGCGCAGCGGGCGGCGCGGAAGCGCGGCGCCAGGAAGTCCGCCGGCACCAGGTTGCGGATCGCGAGTCTAGCCCGGCCGCGGCCGTGGCGCTCGAGCTCGCACAGCGAATGCTCGCCGAAGGTCTCGGCGCGGCGGGCGAAGGCCAGCGCCTCGAACAGGAACTCCTGCAGCGCGACATCGCCCCCGGCGGGATGCTCGCCCAGGTAGTCGGTGATCGCCGCCACCGCCTGCTGCAGGGCGCCGAGCAGCCCGCCCGGCACCGCGTCCAGCGCCTGCCACTCGCGCTCCTCGGCCTCCCGCAGCAGCTCCTGCCAGCGCCGCGCGAGCCGCGACAGCGGCCTCGACAGCGCCGGCGGCGCGTCCTTGCGCAGCCGGTTGAGCCGGCGCTGGTCGAGCGCCGCGCTGTACATGCCCCGAGCCCGGTCGACCAGGTTGTGGGCCTCGTCCACCAGCACGCCGAGGCGCGAGCCGTCGGCCTGCATCAGGCCGTGGATCAGGGCGCCGTCGTCGAAGTAGTGATTGACGTCGCCGATGAGCACATCGGCCCAGCGGGCCAGCTCCTGGCCCAGGTAGTAGGGGCAGACGCCGTGCTCGAGGGCCAATGCGCGCAGCGAGGCACGGTCCCAGAAGCCGCGGGACACGGCGTCGCGGCGCGCCGCCGGCAGCCGATCGAAGAAGCCCTGGGCCAGCGGGCAGGATTCGCCGTGGCAGGCGCGATCGGGATGCTCGCAGGCCTTGTCGCGCGCCACCAGCTCGAGCACCCGCAGCGGCAGTCGCTCGGCCTCGCGGTCGGCGCCGAGATCCCTCAGGGCGTCCAGCGCCAGCCGCCGCCCCGGGGTCTTCATGGTCAGGAACGCCAGCCGGTCGAGGCCCTGGCGGGGCATGGCGGCGAGCAGCGGGTAGAGGGTACCGAGCGTCTTGCCGATGCCGGTGGGCGCCTCCGCCAGCAGGCAGCGGCCGGTGGCGGCGGCGCGGTAGGCGTCCTCGGCCAGGGTCCGCTGGCCGGGGCGGAAATCGCCGTGGGGGAAGGCCAGCGCGCCGAGGGCCGCGTCCCGCGCCGCGCGGTGTTCGGCCTCCTGGTCGGCCCAGGCCGTATAGGCCCGGGCGTGGGCCTCGAGCCGCGTCCACAGCTCGTCGGCACTCGCCTCGCGGGTGAGCACGGTCTCGCGGCCGGTGGCGATATCCAGGTAGACCAGCGCCAGGGTGATCGTCTCGAGCCCGCGCTCGGCGCACAGCAGCGCCCCGTAGGCCTCGGCCTGGGCCCAGTGCAGGGCGCGCTGGTTGGCGGCCATGCGCTCGAGGCTGCCGCGGTGGGTCTTGACCTCCTCCAGGCGGTTGGCCGCGGGGTCGACGCCGTCGGCGCGGCCGCTCACGGTCAGGCCGGCGACGTCGGCGGACAGCGCCACCTCGGCCTCAACTCCGTCGCCGCGCCGGCTCCGCACCCGGGCGTGGCCCTCGATCCCCTCCCGGGCGCTGGGCGCCGGGGTAAAGCGATGGTCCAGGTCGCCCTCGCGGGCGGTGAACTCGCACAGCGCCCGCACGGCGACGCGGCGCCCGGTCTGCTGCCCCGCTCCGCTCACGGCCTCGCTCATGCTCTTGTTCTCCGCCCCGCTCATGGCGTTTGCCAGCGCACGTGGCAGACCGCCACCGGGATGTCATGGGCATGAAAGAAGGCCAACCAACGGCGCTGGTTGTCCTGCAACCGGTCGCCGGGGCCCTTGACCTCGATCAGCCGATAGCCGGGTTCGTCAGGGGCAGCGTCCGGGAAGAACTGGATCAGATCGGGCAGCCCGGCGCGATTGGCCCGCGGATCGTCGAGCAGCCGCTCGAACAGGGCACGCAGGTGCGCCGGCGGGATGGCGGCCAGGGCGCGCTCGAGCAGCGCCTCATCGAGCGCCCCCCAGTGCACGAAGGGCGAGGCCAGGCCCCGCTTCTCACCGAAGCGCGTTCGCACGGTCTCGCGATGGCGGCCGTCGTCGAGCTCGGCCAGGCAGGCGTCGAACCGCGCGCGGCGCCGGGTCACGAAGTCCTCGCGGTTGAGATCGGCCGGTCCCGAATGGAAGGGATGGAAGAAGGCGCCGGGCAGCGGCGCGAAGATCGCCTCCCAGCACAGCAGGCCGAACAGCCCGGTAATCAAGGTGTTCTCCACAAAGTGCACCGGCGCCTCGGGCGTGGCCAGATACTCGGCCACGGCGCGCTCCACTCCGCCGGGTGACGGCGCCAGCACCAGATCGAGCCGCTCGGGCGCGGGCTCGATCTCACGCGCCGGCGCCGGCAGGCCCAGCTTGCGGCACAGCCGCGGGCGCAGGCGGGAAAGCGCCTGGCGTTCGGCCTCGTCCACCGGCTCGGCCGCCTCGATCAGGCGATGGGCCAGCGCGAACTCGCCGCGCCGCTCGAGCAGGCGCAGCCGGCGCACGCGCGCCTCGCCGAGGCCGGCGGCGGCGTAGCCGTCCAGCGCCGCCTCGGCCTCGCCCCTTCGCTCGGCCTCGCGGCCCAGCTTCAGCAGCAGCCGCGCCCGGCGGGTGGCCAGCCAGGCGTTGTCGGGCACGCCCGGCACCTCGGCGGCCAGCGCCACCGGGCATTCGCCGTCGTCCAGGCGCTCGCGCAGCCGGTGCAGGGCCAGGTAGGCGTCGACCTCGTCGCGGCGCTGGAAGGCGCGGGACTCCGGGCCGAAGGGCACGCTCTCGAAGCGCTGCAGGCCGAGCTCGGCGAGCACGAACTCCGCCCAGTCCTGGCGCAGGTTGCCGAAGAACATCAGCCGCAGCCGATCGCAGAGCGCCATCAGGGTGAAGCGCACCACGCGATCCGGCGCCGCCGGCCACCAGTCGCGAAGACGGCGCGGCTCGAGCCCGCGCTCAGCCATGGCCGCCTGCAGCGTGCCCTTGGCCACGTTTTTCGGCAGGCCGGCCGCGGCGATCTCGTCGGCGAAGGCGCGCCTGAGTTCGGCCAGGCGCAGCTGGCGGAACAGCTCGTCGAGGCCGAGCATCGGATCCGCATCGACCCAGCCGGCCTCGATCAGCGGGCCGAGGGCGGCCTCGGTATCGCCGATCTCGTCGTAGGCCAGGCGCGAGACGCGGAAGTGTTCGCCCTTGCGCATCACCATGCGCACCAGCAGCGCCCGGGAGGCCCGTGGCAGGGCCGGGAAGTCGGCGAGGAAGGCGCGCTCGGGCTCGGAGAGCAGATCCGCGTGGCGCGCGGCCACCCAGTCCAGCACGCACTGGAAGTTCGCCAGGTAGTAGAAGGGATCGTCCAGGGAGGCCGTGAGCGCGGCGGCGGAGGTGACGCTGTTCATGCTGGCCATGGTATCAGCCTCGTGCCGGCGGGTGAGCCCCGTCGGCGCTCAGCCCTTGCCCTTCTCGGGCACCCGCAGGGTCAGGGTGTCGCCGCGCATCTGCAGCTCGAAGCGGCCGAGGAAACTCATGCCCAGCAGCACCGTTCCGCCCTCGAGCCCGGGCACGACGGAGCCCGGCACATCGCGGGCGACGAGACCGCCCAGACGCACCTCCTCGAGGGTCGTCAGGTGGCCGCGCACCCGGCCGTTGGCGGTGGAGAAACTGGCCGCGGCGCGCCGCGGCAGGTCGAGGCGCTCGGCCAGATCCGCGGGCACGGCCACCTGAGTGGCGCCGGTGTCGAGCAGCATGGTCACCGGCTCGCCGTTGAGGCGCCCGGTGGCCACGAAGTGCCCGTTGGCGTTGCGCTCGAGCGTCAGCGGACCGCCGTCCAGCGACTCGGCGAGGTGGGCATTGGGGTTCTCCCGCGCCTCGAACCAGCCCTGGAACCACCAGGTGCCGAGCCCGATCAGCAGCGCCCAGAAGGCCAGCATCATGCCCAGCCCCGCACGCTTCACGCCACCGCCCTGCTCGCTCATTCATCGCCCTCCCGTCATCCGGCTCGCCCATCATGACACTGGACGCCCGCCGGCGCCCATGCTGGGATGAAGCCTTTCGTTCACCCTCAAGGAGCGATCATGAGCGACGCCTCTTTCTCCGACGATGCCCCCGCCTCCGACGCTGCTCGCGCTGCCGGCACCCTCGGCACCGACGCCCTCGAGGCCGGCACGATCTACCGGCTGTTCTCCGGCGCCATCGCCCCGCGCCCCATCGCCTGGGTCGCCACCGTCGACGCCGAGGGGCGCGCCAACCTGGCACCCTTCTCGTTCTTCAACGTGGCCAGCGTCAACCCGCCGGTGCTGGCCTTCTCGCCGCTGCTCAACGGCGAGGGCAAGGCCAAGGACACCCTCCACAACCTCGACGAAGTCGGCGAATGCGTGATCCACGTCGGCAGCGAGGCGCTGGCCGAGGCGCTCAATGCCACCAGCGCCAGCCTGCCCCGCGGCGAGGACGAGTTCGACCACGCCGGCCTGACCAAGGCGCCGATGGGCGAACTCAGGGTGCCGCGCATCGCCGAGTCGCCGATCGCCTTCGGCTGCCGGCTGCGCGAGGTGATCCGCTTCGGCGACAGCCCGCTGGCCGGCAATCTGGTGCTCGCCGAGGTGGTCGCGGTGCACGCCGCGCCCGAGGTCTGGGACGGCCGCCACGTCGACATCGAGACGCTGCGCCCGGTCGGCCGCATGGCCGGCTCGGACTATAGCCGCACCACCGACCTGTTCGCCCTCGAACGCCCCAAGTAGATTTTTGGCATCAAGCAGGCTCCCGAGGAAATCAGCTAAGCGTCGATTGACGTCGCGAGCGACGATAGGTTGGCTGCCGCCGGAGCACAGCCACCGGAATGTAGCCTGCTACATGAGGATGGCGCGCACCGCCGGCGGCCAAGATATCGAGCGCAGCAGTCAATCGGCCTTAGCGGCCGTTGCGGGCTTCCCACTCTCGTGCCGCCCGCATGCCTCTCTGCTGATCGACGAACAGGCAGATCAGGATGGCGACGATGAACAGTCCCGCACACAGCAGGATCGAGGCCTGCAGTCCGACCACCGACTGCAGCAGTCCCAGGGCGACGATGCCCACCACCCCGGCGAGCTTGTTGGCCAGGCCCCAGAAGCCGAAGAACTCGGCGGCCTTGCGGCTCGGCGAGAACAGCCCCACCAGGGCGCGGCTGGCGGACTGGCTCGAGCCCAGGCTGAGCCCCGCCAGGCAGCCGACCAGCAGGAACAGGTGCTGGGCCTGCCAGTCGAGTTCCAGTGCGGCGTTGAGCCAGGCGGTGAGCGTTGGCGTGGCCCAGATCGCCAGGATTGCCGCCACCCACAGCACCAGGGTGATCAGGTAGGTCACCCGGGTGCCAATGCGGTCCTGGATGGCGCCGAAGCCGATCGCCCCGGCGGCGGCGGTGATCTGCACGATGATGAACATGACATTGCGCACGGACTCGTCCCAGCCGATCACCTGGGCGCCGTAGATGAAGGCGAAGGCGATGATGATGTAGACCCCGGCCATGGAGAACAGCAGCGACACCAGGAAGATGGCCAGGTCGCGAAAGCGGCGCAGCTCGTGGAGGGTGGTCGAGACCCGCCGCCAGGCGATCGTGCGGTAGGACAGCCCGCTGTTCTGCGGCGTGCCGCGCTCCTTCACCCACAGGAAGGTGGGAATGGCGGTGACCAGGAAGAAGCCGGCGGCGAAGGGCCCGACCCAGCGGATGCGCTCGAAGTTCTCGGCGCTAGCCTCGCCCAGCACCACCAGGGTGAAGCCGGCGGCGAACAGCCCGCCGACGTAGCCCAGCGCCCAGCCGAAGCCCGAGATGCGGCCCAGCGACTCGGGCGGCCCGAGCCCCGGCAGGAAGGCGGCGATGAAGGACTCGCCCATGGAGTAGGCGTAGTTCGAGACCACGATCAGCACGAGCCCCAGCCACACGTAACCCGGGGCGACGAAATAGAGCAGCGCGGTGGCGACGATGGTGACCACGTAGCTGGCGAACAGGAAGCGCTTCTTCTCCGCCCGGTAGTCCATCACCGCGCCGCACAGCGGCCCAGTGATCACCACCAGCAGGTAGCTGATCGCCAGCGCCAGGCTCCACAGGAAGTTGGCCCAGCGATAGCCGTCGCCGCGGTCGCCGACGATCACCGTGGTGAACAGCTCGCCAAACACCACGGTGATGATCAGCAGGGTGTAGGCCTGGTTGGCGAAGTCGAACATCGCCCAGCCCAGGATCTCCTTGCGCGAGGCCCGGGGCGTCGCGGGCGCGTCGGCGGTGGTCACGCTCATGGCGGGGCATCCCTGTCGAGAAAGGGGCCAAGATAGCAGCCGCGCCTCTCGCCGACTATCGACGACGTCCCCCTACCCCGCTACACCAGATCCCGTGGAATCGTCTCGTCCCAGGTGCGGGCGAAGATGCGTGTCTCGCCTTCCCAGGCGTCCAGGGTGGCGCGCAGGCGGAAGTTGTCCGGGTCGCTGGTCATCAGCGTGCGGGTCAGGGTGCGCACCTCCCAGTCGCCGCGCTGGAAGGTGCGTTCCCATTCGGTCCAGCCGCTGACGCTGTCGTAGCTACCGTAGGAGTAACGGTAGCGCTCGGTGACCCGGCCGGCGATCTCCAGGTCGATGGCGTCGAGCCGGTAGCGGCCCTCGTCGTTGATCACCTCGAGGGTGGTCTGGTCGTTGGCCAGATCACGGATCACCCGCCAGCTCTCCTGGGTGGGCTGGATCAGGGTCTTGGCAATCGCCGGCGCGCCCTCCGGTTCGAGGAAGGCCGGCAGCGCCGCCTCCTCCTCGGGCTGCGGCGCGCGCACCGGCAGCACCAGGCGGCTGCGCCCGGGGCACAGCGTCAGGGTGACCGGCCGCGGCGCCGGCCAGGCCAGCGGCCAGTAGCTGGTGGACAGCGACAGGCGGATCGCGTGGCCGGCCGGGAACTGCTGGGCGATATGCTTGAGCGAGACCGTCACCCGGTAGCGCCGGCCGAGCTCCAGCGGCTCGGGATGTTCGTCGCTGTCGCGATGGGTCAGGTTCAAGAGGCCATAGGACACCCGAGTGGCCTTGTCGTCCTCGGCGACGTCGATCAGCCGCAGCGCCACCATGGCCACCGGCCGGTCGGCTTCGAGCTCCAGTTCGACCGTAGGCTGGCCGCAGATCTCGATCGCCTCCTCCAGCCGCGGCGTCTGGAACACCAGGCAGCCGCCATCCTCGTCGCGCTGGTCGTGGGGCAGGTCCGGCGGCGCGTTGTAGGAGCACCACTTGCCGGCGTAGAGCCCCACCGACAGCGACGAGCGCAGCGTCATCACCTCGTCGTCCTCCGCCGCATCCGGCGCCTCGGGCAGCAGGTCGTGGCCCACGCTCAGACGGAACGACGTCGGCACGATGCGCGGCGACGGCCAGCTCGGCTCGGCCACCCAGCGTCCCGGGCGCTCGGCGTAGCGCGCCGAGGGCGGCACCGACTCCTGCATCCACACCCGCAGCATCGGCTCGTCCATGATCCCGGTGTCACGGCCCTTGAGCCACTGGTCCCACCAGCGCAGCGATTCCTGCAAAAAGCCGATGGCCGGCCCCGGCACGCCGAGGTGCGGATACTTGTGCGACCAGGGGCCGACCAGCCCCTTGCGCGGCACCTCGAGCCCCGCCAGCAGGCGGAAGACGGCGTTGCAGTAGCCGTCGGCCCAGCCGCTGATGGCATACACCGGGCAGCGGATGGCGGCGAAGTCCTCGCACACCGAGCCGTGTTTCCAGTAGTCGTCGCGGCGCTGGTGCTCGAGCCACTGGGCCAGCCACAGGCCGCTGCCGTCGAGGCGCTCGAGCCACATCTCGCGCCAGCGATCGCCGACCAGCGCCGGATCCGGCGGGCAGGCGTTGCCGTCGAACATGGTCGAGGCCCAGGACAGGTTGTCGCCCAGCAGGCAGCCGCCCATGTGGTGGATGTCGTCGGCGTAGCGGTCGTCGGTGGAACACAGGGTGATCACCGCCTTGAGCGCCGGCGGCTGCAGGGCGGCGATCTGCAGGCCGTTGAAGCCGCCCCAGGAGATGCCGATCATGCCGACCTCGCCGCTGCACCAGGGCTGGGCGACCAGCCACTCGATGATCGCCACGCCGTCGGCCAGCTCCTCGGGCAGGTACTCGTCGGTGAGCACGCCGTCGGACTCGCCGGTGCCGCGGATGTCGACCCTCACCCCGGCATAGCCGTGGCCGGCCCAGTAGGGATGGCTCTGGACATCGCGGGCGGCGGTGAGGTCGCGCTTGCGATAGGGCAGATACTCGAGGATCGCCGGCACCGGATGGTCCTCGGCGTCCACCGGCCTCCAGATGCGGGCCGCCAGGCGCGTGCCGTCGGCCATGGGAATCCAGGTTTCCTCCTCCTGGACCCTGCGGGGAAAGTCCTCGACGATGCGCATCCTGCTGCCCTCCTTCTTCAGCCCACGATCTCATCGAACTCGAACACCAACCGCGCCGCCAGGCGCTCGTAGTGCTCCAGCAGCTGCTCGGCGCCGTCGGCGCCCATCCAGACATGCGCCAGCGCGAAGCTGTAGCTGTCCTGCTCCGGCAGCGTCGACAGCCGCTGGCCGGGCGCCACCTGCAGGTGGATCACCGTGCCCGGAAAATCCGCCTCCAGGGCAGCGATCTCTTCGTCGCTCGGCACCCTGACGGCCACGGCATCGACGAAGAACACCCGATAGAAGAACTTGGCCGCCACCGCGAACTCGCCCCGGCGATGGGGCATGCCGGGCCGCCGGCCCAGCGCCAGGTCGATGGCGACCTGCTGGTGACTGGCACCGTCGACCTTCTCGAACAGGTCGCAGTGCGACTGCGACAGCCGGGTGTTGATCTCGAGCAGCCAGATGCGGTCCTGCACCTCGTCCCAGAAGAACTCGATGTTGAACGCCGAGTTGTCGAAGCCGATGTGGCGCATCACCCGCTCGCTGAGCTCGCGCATGGTGGCCTGGACGGGATCGGGCAGCCCGGACGGATAGCGGTAGTGGAAGAAGCTCAGCACCTGGGGATAGCGCAGCGAGTCGACGATGCCGTAGCTGACCACCTCGCCCTCGAAGACGTAGCCCTCCACGGTGCACTGCCAGCCGCCGATGATCGCCTCGGCCATGCAGAAGTGGCCCTCCACGGCGGCGATCTCGTCCGGCAGCCGGGCCTGCTCGAGCACGGTGTTGAAGGGGTCGGCAATCAGGCCGATCTCGGCCCGGAGGCGCTCGATGGCATGCTGGAAGTCTTCCGGGGTATCGATGCGAAAGCCCAGCCGCGAGCCGGAGGACTTGATCGGCTTGACGAAGAACGGGAAGTGAAGCCCCGCCTCGCCGATGTGCGTCAGGGCCTCGTCGTCGAAGGGGTCGAAGGGGTCGAAGGCGGTGAAGGCCGGGATGTGCTCCGCAATGACCTCCTGCTGCACCCGCCGGCTCCAGTACTTGTGCTCGCACTTGAGTAGGCTCGAAAGCGTCGGCGAGCGGGTGCCGAAGCGCTCGCAGAGGATCGGCAGCATGGTCGAGACGGGGAAGTCCATGTAGCCGACGATGGCATCCACCGTGCCGTCGAAGGCCTCCAGCTGGGCGGTGGACTCCTCGAGCATGGCGGCGATGTCGAAGACCTCGGTGTCGTAGACCGCCTCGGGGGCGATGACGCCGTGGAAGCGGCAGTCCTCTGCCCCTTTCAGGCTCTCGAGCCGCTGACGGTTGAAGTCGTCCAGCCCGACCACGAAGACGTTGCGTACTGCGGTGTTCATGATCGCTCCCTGCCGCCCGTCGGCGGCGCCACGGGCCGATCCCGGGCGCCGTCACGGCGACGCGAACATTACTCCTGCAGCATAGTCCAGACGGAGACGCCTCAGCCGCCGCGCGCGCTCGCCTCGATGGCCTTGAGGGCGTCCTGCAGCTCCTGGAACAGCGCCTGGGTGTGGCCGACCACCTCGCCGATGTCCTTGGCCGAGCCCGTGGCCTGTTCGGCCAGGGCGCGCACCTCCTCGGCCACCACCGAGAAGCCGCGTCCCGCCTCGCCGGCCCGCGCCGCCTCGATGGAGGCGTTGAGCGACAGCAGATGCGTGCGCATGGCGATCGCCTCGATGTCCTCGGCGAACTGGGTGACCCGCTGGTTGGCCTTGGCGAACTCCTCGGTGCGCTCGACCATGTTGGCGCGATGGGTGACGTCCTCGGCCACGTCGCGCAGGAAGGCGGTGTAGACCAGGCGCTCGTCGATGCGGATGCGCGCCAGCGACAGGCTGGCCCAGGTCGAATCGCCGTCCTTGCGCACCACCTCGACCTCGCGGGTCCTGCCGACGATGCGGTCCTCGCCGCTATCGCGATTGCGCTGCACGTAGGCGTCGTGATTTCCCTGGATGGCGTGGGGCACCAGCATCTTGACGTTCTCGCCCAGCACCTCGCGGCGCTCATAGCCCCACAGCCGCTCGGCGGCGGCGTTGAAGAAGGTCACCCGATTCTGCTCGTCGATGGTCACCACGGCATTGACGGCCTGCTCCAGGGTGCTTTCCATCAGGGTGCGGAACTCGCGCTCCTCGGTGATATCGCGCACGAAGGCGGTGTAGCACTGGCGTCCGTCGACCACGAAGCGCGACAGCGCCAGATTGACCCAGCGCGTCTCGCCGTCGAAGCGCTCCAGCTGGACGTCGCGGCTGGTGCCGACGATGCGGTCGTCGCCGTGGCGGCGGTGACGATCGACGAAGCCGTCGTGCTGGCCGCGGATCGCCCCGGGCACCAGGCGATTGACGTTCTCGCCCAGCACCTGCTCGCGGCGACAGCCCCACAGCCGCTCGGCGGCGGCGTTGAAGAAGGTCACCCGGTTCTGGTCGTCGATGCTGACCACCGCGTCCAGGCACTGCTCAAGCGCCTGATGGGCGCCCTGATCCGACGGGCGCTCCTCGCCGAGTTCGCGCACCACGGCGGCATAGCCCTCGCCGTCGCCCAGGGCGACGCGGGACAGCGCGATGCCCACCCGCCGCCGGCTGCCGTCGGGGCGCTCCAGCATCACTTCGCGATGCCGCCCCACCTGGACGTCCCGGCCGCTGGCGCGGCTGACGTGCAGATGGTCCTGATGCTGGTCGCGCAGCAGCTCCGGCACCAGCCGGTCCACCGGCTGGCCGAGCACCGCCTTGCGGGACAGCCCCCAGAGCCGCTCCGCCGCGGCATTGAAGCGGACCACCCGATCGGCGACATCGATCACCACCATGCCGTCCACCGCGGATTCCATGACCGACTCGGCGAGCCCTTCGGGCGCCGCGCGATCCAGCACCGGTGCCCCTGCCGATGCCTCTTCGCTCCCACGCTGCCACCACTTGCGGTAGTTCAACTGCATGAGTTCCCCCTGCCTTTTTCTGATGCTTTTTTATGACGATTGACGGAAATCACTCTCCGCCGATCGCATGACACTATTTGCCACCCTAGTCTGACTTCGGCGATTCGGTCGTTGAATTGAGACAATGGCGCGTCACGGCGCCCACGCTCGGGGCCATCGCTCGACTCCGGCGGGACATCAGAGAGGGAAAAAGACAGGAAGGAATGCGTTAAAAGAACTGGCGCCGCCGGGATCAGCGCTTGTCTGACCCGGCGGAATCGCCCGGCTCACCGGCTTCGCCCGACTCGCCGGATTCGCGGGCCAGGCGCTCCACGGCGCCGCCGCCCTCGCGGGTCAGCCCCTCGAGCCGCTCGATCTGCTCGCCCAGCCGCGGCAGCGCCTCGCGGCGATAGCTCGCCAGGTCGTCGACCGCCGCCATGACGTCGGCGAAGGCGCCCTCGAGGGCCTTCATGTCGAGGTTGGCGGAGGCGGCGCGGGTCTGGATGTCCACGCCCTGCTGGCGCAGCGCCCGGGCGGTGCCGGCGATGGTCTCGCTGGTGGTGGCGTTGAGCGACTCGACGCGGTCGAGCACCAGCCGCTGGTTGGCCAGCGCCAGCGCCACGGTGGCCGCCACGCTCAGCGCCGACACCGTGACGTTGACCGCCCGGTCGACGCCGCGCATCAGCTCGCGGTTGTTGCGGATGATCACCTCCAGCGCCAGCACGCCCTGCTGGCATACCGCCTGCTGCTGCTGGAGGTCGAGGATGCGCTGGCGCAGCGGGAACAGCAGCTCCTCCTCGACGAAGGCGCGGCGGTCGTCGTCGACGATCCCGTCGCGGGCCGCCATCAGGCGCTCGTCGATCAGCCGCCCCAGCGACACCTGGCGCTCGAGCTGGTCGAGGGTCGCGCGCATGGCCTCCTGGTCGTCGGCGAGGGTCAGGTTGTCCCGCTCCAGCATGTCGCGGCCGCCCTGGAGATCGGCGATGATCGCCTCCAGCGCCTGCTGGGCGGTCTCGAAGCGGTGGAAGTAGCGCTGCAGCCGGCTGCTGGCGCCCGGCAGCAGGCGACGCACACGGTCGAAGCGACCGGGCTCGAGGCGATGATGGCGAGGATCCAGATCATCCATGCGGCCGCGCAGCGCCACCAGCGCCTTGGCGACGGGCCCGCCTTCCTCGCCATGGCGGGCCAGCTGGCGCAGCGGCGTCTTGAGCATCTCGCTCTGGCGCGCGGCCTGCTGCTGGAGTTCGAGGCCCATCTCGTCCACCGCCCGACGCTGCCGGGTGGCGGCGCCCTCGGCCTCGTCGCCCAGGGTCTCGGTCACGAAGGCCTCGGCCATGGCGGCGAGCTGCGGGTCCGCCGCGGCGCGTCCGGCCTCGTCCGCGGCCGGCCGCTCCAGCTCCTCGGCAATGCGTTCCACGGGCGGCAGCGACAGCGGGCTGCCCTTGGGCTGAGACGCGTCGGTCATGGTGGGCTCTCCTTGATGTTGCCAGGGGGCGCGCCGGCGGCCCGGCGCGCCGGGTCAGGTCTCGCGGCCGTAGCGCCCGGCGCCGTCGATGAAGCGGCGCAGCTCCTCGCAGGCCTGGTCGGCGCCGACCCTGGCCCGCGGGCGGCCGGTGACGATGCGCGACAGCGCCACGCTGGTGTCGTCCAGCGCGGTCAGCGCCGCCTCGTTGCGCGCGGCCAGCCGGCGCAGCGATTTCTCGGTGTCCTCGATCAGCGCCAGCCGGCGGCGCAGGGCGTCGGTCTCGTTGGCCGACAGACTGCCGGCCTCATGGCCGAGGCGGCGGCGGATGAAGTCGATGTCGAGGCCGGCCACGCCCCGGGCCTGGGAGGCCATGGCGGTGAAGTTGTCCACCGCGCCCATGCACACCTCGACCACCAGCGAGCGGGCCCGCTCGTGGGCCAGCTCGCCGGCCGTGAAGCGCGAGGCCATGACCTCCAGCACGTTGCCGTAGCGGCTGTAGAGGCGATCGACCTGGGCGGCGTGATCGGCTCGGTCGACCTCCAGCAGCGCCTGCTTGGCCCGGCACAGCGCCTGCACCACCTCGTCGGCCTCCGCCGGCGGGTGGTCGGGGTCGAGCTCGCTGACGCCGGCCTCGCGGGTCGACTCGTGACGGCGGCGGGTGGCCTCGGCGCGCAGCATCTCCTCGAGCCGGCGCTTGTGGCGCCGCGCCCGGAAGCGTCGCCAGCGACGCTCCAGCGGCAGCTCCACGGCGATGCCGACCAGCCCCGCCAGCCAGCCGCCGAGGCTGGGGTCGAAGCCGCCCCACAGCGAGGTCAGCCACATCAGCAGGCTGAGGAAGGGCACCAGGAAGGCGTAGCGCACCACCACCTGCCAGCGGGTGGGGTGCTCGCTGGCCAGCGCCAGCCGCGGGCTGGCCAGCCCGGCCAGGCACCAGGGCAGGCAGGTCAGAAACAGGCCGTAGGCGGCTCCCTGAAGGAATCCCAGCATGGCGTCGTCGTGGCCTCCCGTCGGCCGGTCTCGATGGTGACGGTCTCATGATGAGGCCAGCACGGCCATCCCGCCACCCCGACCGACGACACGCACCAATAAAGTGCAGCTGATGACGACCGATTCACTCTCAAGGTGCGGCGAGGACCGGCTCGCGCGTCGGCTCGGCCTGCGGGGCCGCATCGCGCCGATACTCGATCACGCCATACCAGCCCAGGCCCTCGTAGGTCTCGTAGCCCGGCGTCTCGGCGAAGGCGACCAGGCGCCGCTCGTCGCGGTCGAAGCCGCGCTCGCGGCCCTCGGGCGACAGCGGGAAGGTCTCGCCCAGGGCCGCCTCGCCGAGGGAGTCGGCGATGATGCCGTGGCGGGCGTCGACCAGCATCACCCGGCAGCGCTCGCGCTCCTCCTCGGACAGACCCACGCCCTGCACCACGTCGCGGGACTGGGGCGCCCAGTCGAAGAAGATGCCCAGCACGCCGGTCACCGCGCCGTCTTCGCGGCCGCCCTCGCGAATCGCGGTGGCGTAGGTGGCCACTGCGGCGTCTTCCAGAGAGGGATTGCGCTCGATATCGGCGACGATGAAGTCGTCCCCGGAGGCGGTGCGCAGCGCCCGCTGGAACCAGTCGTCGCTCGAGACGTCGGCGCCGATGGCTTCGGGATAACGGTCGGGACGGCCGGTGGCGATCACCCGGCCGTCCCGGTCGGCGACCCACAGGTCCAGATAGACGGTGTAGGAGCGCAGGATGGTGGCCAGCCGGTCACTGGCGTGGGCCTGACGGGCCGCGTCATCCGGCGCCGAGGCGGCTTCGACCACGGCGCTGTCGGTAGCCCACCAGCGCACGTCGCAGGAGCGCTCGAAGAGGTTGCGGTCGATGATCTCCACCGCGTTCAGGGCCAGGTCGGTGAGGCGCTGGCCGCGGAAGTCATCGACCATGGACGTGCCCGCCTCTTGCAGCTCGGCAGTCTGGCGGGCGACCTCGTCGCGAAAGCTGCGGGCGATGCGCTGGATGTCGCTGGACACCTCGCCCATCTGTTCAGCGACCACGCCGAAAGCGGCGCCCGCCGACCCGGCGCGGGCCGCCTCGATGCGGGCGTTGAGGGCCAGGATCTCGGTCTGGCGGGTGATGCTCTCGATCCGTCCGATCTTCTCGCGGGTCACGTCGGACATGCCGTAGGCCAGGTCGAGGATACGATTCTCTTGCACGAGCAGACTCCTTGTTATCGTATGGGGCGGTGCCCTGCGTCAGGTTTCGTCATTCGCTAATGCAGAGAACGCGATGCAAGAAGCGGGCCCGCGCCGTGATATGCTCGCTGCGCCGAGGAACATGATCTGCCGTCAGGACCCGCCCCACGTGATCTCCGCCGACTCCCTCGCCACCGCCGCCAGCCAGGCCTGGCACCAGCGCCTGGCCCAACTGATCCGCAGCGCCGGTCATGCCGGCCTGCCGACCCTGCTGGAGCAGACGCTGCACGAGCTGGTCGGGTTCGACACCATCCTGATCAACACCTACAAGGGGCGTCACCGGCCCCTGCTGATCCACGACAACTATCCGCCGGATCGGCGGCAGCAGGGCATCGAGCGCTACCTGAGCCAGGCCTACCTGCTCGATCCCTTCTTCCAGGCCGTCCACGACGGGCTCGACCACGGCGCCTGCCGGCTGCGCGAGCTGGCGCCGGACCGCTTCGAGGCGAGCGACTACTACCACCACTACTATCGCGCCCTGGGGCTATCCGACGAGATCGGGCTGTTCGCCCGGGTCGACGCCGACGTGGTGATGGTGGTGTCGCTGGGCTTCCGCGGCGACGGCCCTCGGGTGACGCGACGCGCCATGCTGGCGCTTCGCCATATCGCTCCGGTGGTGGCCGCCCTGCTTGGCGAATACTGGAAGTGGCAGGGGCACGGCTTCCAGGCCCGACTGGAGGAGCGCGAGCCGGTGGAGGCGGCCTTCGACAGCTTCGGTCAGGAGGCCCTGACCCAGCGCGAGCGCGAGATCGTGAGACTGCTGCTGGCGGGGCACTCCACCAAGTCGGCGGCCCGCGAGCTCGACATCAGCGACGGCACCGTCAAGGTCCACCGCAAGCACATCTACCAGCGCCTGGACGTCTCCAGCCAGTCGCAGCTTTTCCGGCTGTTCCTCGACCACGTGGCGCTGGTCTCGCGCCAGCAGGGCGGCTGACGCGAAAAGGCCGGCCGCGGCGAACCGCGGCCGGCAAGTCGAGGGTTCCCCTCCCCCATCAGTGCTCCAGGCTCCGCCCCTCAGGGCGCCAGCGTCATCCACACGCTCTTCAGATCGGAGTACTCCTCCAGCGAGTGGTGGGACTTGTCGCGCCCGTTGCCCGACTGCTTGACCCCGCCGAAGGGCACCGTCTGGTCCATGTCCGCCCAGTTGTTGACGAACACCTGACCCGAGCGCAGCCGGCGCGTGACGCGCATGATGCGGTCGATGTCCTGGCTCCACAGCCCGGCCGCCAGGCCGTAGTCGCTGTCGTTGGCCAGCCGTACCGCCTCGTCCTCGTCATCGAAGCCGAACACCGCCAGCACCGGGCCGAAGATCTCCTCGCGGCCGATGGCCATGGTCTCGGTGACGCCGTCGAACACCGTCGGCGGGATAAACAGCCCGGGACCGTCCAGCGACTGACCACCTGAACGCAGGGTCGCGCCCTCCGCCACGCCGCGGCGGATATAGTCGAGCACCCGCTCGTACTGGGCCTGATCGACCATCGCGCCCATGAAGCTGTCCGGGTCCAGCGGGTCGCCGGGCTGCATGCGCTCGGCGGCGGCCAGCACCTTGTCGACGAAGGCCTCGCGGATCGAGTTCTCGACCAGCAGCCGCGAGCCGGCGATGCACACCTCGCCCTGGTTGTGGAAGATCGCCCCGGCGGCGTGCTCGGCGACCCTGTCGAGATCCTTGCAGTCGGCGAACACCAGGTTCGGGCTCTTGCCGCCGCACTCCAGGAACACCTTCTTGAGATTGGACTGGCCGGCGTACTGCATCAGCTGCTTGCCGACCCCGGTGGAGCCGGTGAAGGCCAGGCAGTCGACGTCCATCGACAGCGCCAGCGCCTTGCCCACGGTATGGCCGAAGCCCGGCAGCACCTGGAACACGCCGCGCGGCAGGCCGGCCTCGCGGGCCAGGTTGGCCAGGCGCAGCGCCGACAGCGGCGACTTCTCCGAGGGCTTGAGGATGACGCTGTTGCCGGCGGCCAGGGCCGGGCCGATCTTCCAGGCGGTCATCATCAGCGGGAAGTTCCACGGCACGATGGAGGCTACCACCCCCAGCGGCTCGCGCAGCACCAGGCCCAGCGAGTCGTTGCCGGTGGGCGCGACCTCGCCGTAGAGCTTGTCGATCGACTCGGCATGATGGCGCAGGCAGCCGATGGCGCCGGCCATGTCGCCGAGCGAACTTCCGACCGGCTTGCCCATGTCCAGGGTGTCGAGCAGCGCCAGCTCGTGCTTGTGGTCCTCCATCAGCGCGGCGAGGCGCAGCAGCACGGCCTTGCGCTGGCCCGGGGCCAGCCGCGACCACTCGCCGGCGTCGAAGGCGCGCCGGGCGGCCGATACCGCCCGTTCGGCGTCGGCGGCGTCACAGCTCGCCACCTCGGCCAGCGTCTCGCCGGTGGCCGGGTTGACGGTGGTCAGGGTCGCGCCATCGGCGGCGTCGACGAAGGCGTCGTCGATATAGGCGCGGGTCTCGATGCCTTGCTCGACCAGCGAGGCGGCCAGCGCCTGCCAGTCGGCGCGGGTCCGGGGAATTCGGCGATGTTCGGTCATAGAGGGCTCCCGTGATCAGGCTGGGCGGTCGGCGCGGGCGACCATGGCGTCGCACAGCACCTGGGCCCCCAGGCTGCAGTGCTCCGGGGTGGCGTACTCGGCCTCGTTGTGGCTGATGCCGTCGCGGCAGGGGATGAAGATCATCGCGGTGGGGGCGACGCGGGACACGTAGACGGCGTCGTGCCCGGCGCCGCTCATCATGCGCCGCCAGGGCACCGCCTGGGCCCGGGTCGCGGCTTCCACCGCGGCGATGCACTCGGGGGCGAACGCCACCACCGGCGAGGCCCAGATCCGCTGCTGTGATACCGCCACGCCGAAGGTCTCGCCGGCGGCGGCCAGCTCGCGCTCGAACAGCGCCTGGAGGGCGTCCAGCTCGGCCTCCACCACGTGGCGCAGGTCGACGGTGAGGCGCACCTCGCCGGGGATGACGTTACGCGAGGCCGCCTCGATGTCCAGGCAGCCGCAGGTGACCTTGGTGTCGCCGCTGGCGTCGGCCAGGGCGTGGGCCTGCAGGCGGTCGATCAGGCGCGCCGCCGCGGCCAGGGCATCGTGGCGCAGCCGCATCGGAGTGGGGCCGGCATGGGCCGACTGGCCGGAGAAGGTGACGTCGAACCAGCGCATGCCCTGCACGCCGGTGACCACACCGATGGATTCCCCGGCATCCTCGAGCACCGGCCCCTGCTCGATGTGCAGCTCGAAGAAGCCGTCCAGCCGCGGCTCGCCCACCGGCAGGTCGCCGTCGAAGCCGCAGGCCACCAGGGCCTCACCGAGGGTCACGCCGTCGGCGTCGCGACGGGCCAGGGTGTCCTCGACGGCGAACTCACCGGCATAGGTGCCGGAGGCGACCATCGCCGGGGCGAAGCGGCTGCCTTCCTCGTTGGTCCATACCACCAGCTCGAGGGGGCGCTCGGTGACGATGCCCCGGTCGTGCAGGCTGCGGAACACCTCGAGCCCGGCCAGCACGCCGAGGATGCCGTCGAAGCGGCCGCCCTTGGGCTGGGTGTCCAGGTGGCTGCCGGTGGCCACCGGCTCGAGGTCTTCGCGCTTGCCGGCGCGACGAATGAACAGGTTGCCGACCCGGTCGACCCGCCAGGTGCAGCCGATCGCCTCGCACCAGTCGAGCAGCAGGCGCCGGCCGGCGGCATCCTCGGGGGTCAGCGCCAGTCGGCAGCTACCGCCGTTGGCGGTGGGGCCGATCTCGGCCATGGCCATCAGCGTGTCCCACAGCCGCTGGCCGTCGATGGTCGTCGTCATGGTGCGCTCTCCGATCGTTGTTCGAATGTCGTGGAAGGAACCTTACGGGCCGGGCTCGTGACCCCGATATACCCCAATCAGGATATGTCCACGGCTCCCCGGGGCTGGCTAGGCTGGCCTCCACTCGACAGGAGGTAATGCCATGACCACAACAAGCCCCCATCCGACGACCGACCGCCCCGTCCTCGATACCGAGACCCTGTGGCAGAAGGACAAGGATCACTTCATCCACCCCTTCACCGACTTCAGCGTCTTCCACGAGGAAGGCTGTGAACTGATCACCGACAGTGACGGCATCTACGTGGAAGACTCGCGTGGAAATCGCTTTATCGATGGCATCGCCGGGCTGTGGTGCGTCAATGTCGGCCATGGCCGCGCCGAGATCGGCCAGGCCATGGCCGACCAGGCCACCCGCATGGCCTACTTCTCTACCTTCAACAACCTGTCCAACGCTCCCGCCGCCGAGCTCTCCGCCAAGCTGGCCGAGCTCGCGCCCTCGCATCTCAACCACGTGTTCTACAGCTGCGGCGGCTCAACGGCCAACGACGCCACCATCCGCCTGGTCCACTACTACTTCAACCGCCTGGGCAAGCCGAACAAGAAGCGCATCATTTCACGCAACAACGCCTACCACGGCACCACCTACCTGGCCGCCACCCTGACCGGCATCGAGAGCAACAACTGGGCGTTCGATACCCTCGACCATCTGGTGACCCACCTCAGCGAGGCCAACTGCTATCGCCGGCCAGAGGGCATGAGCGAGGCCGAGTACTGCGACCATCTGGTGAAGGAGTTCGAGGACACCGTCGCCGAGATCGGCGCCGACAACATCGCCGCCTTCATCGCCGAACCGATCATGGGGGCAGGCGGCGTGCTGGTGGCCCCGACGGACTACCACAAGCGCATGCAGGCGGTATGCCGCGCCAATGAGATCCTCTACATCGCCGACGAGGTAGTGACCGGCTTCGGCCGCCTGGGGCATTTCTTCGCCTCCGAGGCGATGTTCGAGACCCAGCCGGACATCATCAACTGCGCCAAGGGCCTGTCGTCCGGCTACGCACCGCTGGGCGCCACCCTGATCTCCGACGAGATCTACGAAGTGCTGGGCACCCCACAGGGCAAGGGCGGCGTGCTGAGCACCGGCTTCACCTACTCCGGCCATCCGGTGAGCTGTGCGGCGGCGCTCAAGAGCATCGAGATCATCGAACGCGAGGCGATCTGCGAGAACGTTCGCGAAGTGGGACCCTATCTCGAGCGGCAGCTGAAGACGCTCGGCCACCACGCCACCGTCGGCAACGTGCGGGGCAGCCACTTCATGATGTGCCTGGAGAACGTGGCCGACAAGGACACCAAGGCGCTGCTGCCGGTGGAGGCCCGAGTCGGCGACCGCATCGCCTTCGAGGCCCAGAAACGCGGCCTGATCATCCGCCCGGTGGGCCATCTGAACGTCATCTCGCCGACCCTGATCTGGACCCGCGAGACCGTCGATACCGCGGTGGCGATCCTCGACGAGGCGCTCTCCGCGGCCACCGAGTCGCTCCAGCGAGACGGCTTCCTGTAATCGTCCGACGCGGCGCCCTGGCGGGCGCCGCACGCGTCAGATCCGCTCAATAGACAACGACAAAAGAGATCTCCCATGGAAACCTATGGCGCCTGGAGCCTGATCCCCACCCTGGTGGTGCTGGGCATGGCTCTGATCACCCGACGCACCATCGAGTCCCTGCTGGCAGGCACCCTGGTCGGTCTGCTGATGATCGACCCGACCACCGTCATCACCCAGGGGTCCGACATCCTGCTCGGCGTGCTGGGCAACGATACCGTGACCTGGATCATCCTGGTCTGCGGCCTGTTCGGCAGCCTGATCGCCCTGCTGGTGAAGACCGGCGGGGTGCTCAGCTTCGGCGACGTGATGACACGCCGTATCCGGCACAAGCATCAGAGCCTGCTGACGACCTGGGTACTGGGCCTGGTGATCTTCGTCGACGATTACCTCAACGCCCTGACCATCAGCGCCTCGATGAAGAAGATCACCGACCGCTTCGGCATTTCCCGCGAGAAGCTGGCCTACATCGTCGACTCCACGGCGGCGCCGGTATGCATTCTGGTGCCTTTCTCCACCTGGGCGGTGTTCTTCGCCGGCCTGCTGGAGGAGAACAACGTGACGGGCAACGGCATGGGCCTGTACATCGAGGCCATTCCCTACATGTTCTATGCCTGGATCGCGGCCGCCATCGTGCCGCTGGTGGCGCTCGGGTGGATGCCCGACATCGGCCCGATGAAGACCGCCGAGGCTCGCGCGGCCGGCGGCCATCCGATACCCGAGGGGGTCGCCGATGCCACCCTGGAAGTCGACGAGGACAAGCCTCGTCCTCACCTGATCAACTTCCTGCTGCCCATCGCCACGCTGATCTTCTTCACCTGGTACTTCGACATCGATATCCTGCGCGGCGTCATCGTGTCGCTGGCCGTGCTGCTGGTGCTGATCGGCGCTCAGCGACTGCTGAGCTTCCACGAGACCTTCGACACCGCACTGGACGGTTTCAAGGCCATGATCATGCCGCTCGGCACCCTGGTGGCCGGCTTCACCCTCAAGGAAGTCAACGACGTCCTGGGGCTGACCGATTTCGTGATCGCCACCGTCGAACCGCTGATGACCCCCGGCATGCTGCCGGCGGTGGTCTTCGTCACCATGGCCTTCCTGGCGTTCGCTACCGGCTCCTTCTGGGGGCTGTTCGCCGTGGCCATGCCCATCGTGCTGCCGCTGGCAGGAAGCGTCGACGCCAGCATGCCGCTGGTGGTGGGCGCCCTGATCTCGGCCAGCGCCTTCGGCAGCCACGCCTGCTTCTACGGCGACTCCACCGTGCTCTCCGCCCAGGGTAGTGGCTGCACGCCGATGGCCCATGCCCTGACCCAGCTTCCCTACGTGCTGATTGCCGCCACCATCGCCACCGGTGTATTCCTGGTGGTCGGTCACCTGTGAGACCCGACATGACGATGACATCAACCCAAGGCGCCCGGTCGGGCGCCGCTCCTCAGAGCCCGGCCGCCCGGGGCTTCGCCATGCCCGCGGAGTTCGCCCCCCATGATGCCTGCTGGATGCTCTGGCCCCAGCGCCCCGACACCTGGCGCTATGGCGCCAAACCGGCCCAGCAGGCCTTCGTCGAGGTGGCCACCGCCATCGCCGAGAGCGAGACGGTGTTCGTCGGCGTCAACGACGAGCAGTACGAGAATGCCCGCATCCAGCTGCCGGAACACGTGCGGGTAGTCGAGATCTCCAGCAACGATGCCTGGATGCGCGATGTGGGCCCGACCTTCCTCACCCACCCCGACGGCCGGATGGCGATGGTCGACTGGGAATTCAACGCCTGGGGCGGCCTGAAGGGCGGGCTCTACTTCCCCTGGGACAAGGATCGCCGCATCCGCACCAAGATCGCCGAGATGCTCGGTATCGAACGCTTCGTGGCGCCCGTGGTGCTGGAAGGCGGAGCCATCCACGTGGACGGCGAAGGCACCCTGCTGACCACCGAGGAGTGCCTGCTCAACGAGAACCGCAATCCGGACCTGTCCAGGGCCGAGATGGAACGCATCCTGTGCGATACCCTCGGCGTGGAGAAGGTGATCTGGCTGCCTCGCGGCTGCCACCTCGACGAGACAGACGGCCACGTCGACAACCTGGCCTGCTTCGTGGCCCCCCGCGAAGTGGCCCTGACCTGGACCGACGACGAGTCCGACCCCCAGCACGCCATCTCCCGGGAGGCGCTGGCGGTGCTGGAAAGCGCCACCGACGCCCGCGGGCGCCCCCTGACGGTACACCGACTGCCCCAGCCCGGCCCGTTGCACATTGCCGAGGACGAGGCCAGCGGCATCGACCGCCTCAGCCACTCGCACCCGCGGCGCCCCGGCGATCGCATGGCCGGCTCCTACGTCAACTTCTACATCGGCAACTCGGTGGTGGTGATGCCGCTGCTCGACCCGGCGCATGACGACGAGGCGCGCGCCATCGTTCAGCGCCTGTTTCCGACCCGGCGGGTGATCGGTGTGCCGGCCCGGGAGATTCTGCTCGGCGGCGGCAATATCCACAGCCTGTCTCTTATACACATCTGAA
>NZ_PYUQ02000028.1:0-21335 GCF_003030865.2 Halomonas sp. SL1
GGCCCGTGAGGCTTGACCATATAACACCCAAGTGGTCTGTGATGGACAACAGACGACGGCGGATACGCGAGAGACATATCTCGTCAGCATGATTCGCATTGCCTTTTTCGCCTGACGACCATAGCGTGCGGGAACCACCTGATCCCATGCCGAACTCAGCAGTGAAACCGCTCAGCGCCGATGGTAGTGTGGGAGTTCCCATGCGAGAGTAGGTCATCGTCAGGCACTTATATCGAGAAAACCCCGGCTCATCGAGTCGGGGTTTTTTCATGTCTGGCCGGTCGAGCAGGGCGCCGATGCCGAGCCTGAATCGATACCCGAAAAAACGCCCCGCCCTCTGCGATTGGAGGGGGCGTTCGTGTATCTGGCCCGAGGAAGATGATGCCCTGAATGCCGTCACATGGCAGGTGTCACGGTCCGTCAGTATCGAAGGGGATAGGACCAGGGGCGAGAGCGCGGCTTGCTCTGAGGGGAATGACGAGCCAGGAGAGGCGTGTTGCGGTGGAGGCTCGAGAGGCTGATGAAGACCGAGGGCTGCGCCGATGGTGGGGTCTCTGAATGGCAAAAGGCCGGGCTATTGCCCGGCCTTTCTTGTGCCTGTCGTGGTCTGCGAAAGACGCGTATCAGGCGGGATTTTGCTCGATGCCCTGAACGTGCCAGGGGGCGCCTTCTCGAAGCTCGCGCACCAGGTGCCAGGTCTCGTTGAAGGCGTTCTGCTCGCCGTTCTCGTCGAGAATGCCGTGGAAAAGCACCGTAGCCTCGGCCTGGGAGCCGATTTCCTGGATGCTGCCGAGCTCGGCGAACAGACGCACGACCTCGGTGCGGTTGTTCGCCGGCTGCTGGTCGCGTTCCTCGCGCAACAGGTTGTAGAGCTCCGGTGTCACGTAGTCCTGGATCTGCGAGAAGTCGTTGTTGTCCCAGGCGCGCTGCAGGGTCATGAAGTGCTCCTTGGCACCGCCGAGGAAGCGCTCACGGTCGAACCACGCCGGCTCCTTGGCGAGACCGCCGCCGAGTGAACCGGTGAAGGCCTGGGGCTGAGCCTGAGCCTGCTCGTGAGACTCGCGTGTCTCCATGCCGGGGCCGCCTGCCGTTGCCGGGCGCCGCTTGCGGGCGAACAGCCTGAACAGCAGGAACAGCGCACCGCCGATCAACAGGATGTCGAAGAAGCGCAGGTCGTCGAAGGCGCCGCCGAAGAACAGCGAGGCCAGCAGGCCGCCGGCCAGCAGGCCGGCGAAGGGCCCGGCGAAGCGCGACAGGCCGCTGGACGGCTTGCGCTGGGTCGCGGCCGCACCGGCGGTGCCGTTGGTGCGCGTGCTGGTCGCGCTCGGCGAGTCCGCCGAGCGCGAATAGCTGCCGAAGCTCTTGCCGCCACCCAGGCGGCGCGCGTCGGCATGGTCGACGGCGAGGCCGAAGCCCAGCAGGCCGACGACGAGCATGACGAAGAGTTGACGCATCGTGTGTCTCCAGGGAATGTGACGGGAGAGCCCGCCGGGAAGAAGTCGAAGCCACCATTCTAGCGGCTTGGGGCGACACCGGCACCGTTTGCCGTGGAGGATCATCGATGCGTCTTGTTCGAGAGAAGAGCCTGCTGCTGATCGTCGACCTTCAGGCCGGGCTGCTGCCGGTGCTGGACGGCGGCGAGCAGGCCGTCGGGGAAGCGAGCTGGCTGGGTGGGGTCGCCTCTGCACTGGAGGTGCCGGTATGGCTGACCGAGCAGTATCCGAAGGGCCTCGGGGGCAGCGAGCCCCGGCTGCGCGAGGCACTCGAAGGCGCCCTTTATTGGGAAAAGAGCCGCTTCGATGCCCATGCGGAGCCTGACTTCGCCAAGGCGCTGGCCCAGAGCGGGCGGCACCAGGTGGTGCTGTGCGGGGCCGAGGCCCACGTCTGCGTGCTGCAGACGGGGCTCGGGCTTCGTGAGGCGGGCTACGAGGTCTTCTGGCTGGCCGAGGCCACCGTCAGCCGGCGGCGCGAGGAAGCGTCCCTGGCCCGGCGGCGGATCGAGCGGGCCGGCGCCTGGGCGGTGAGCGCCGACATGGCGGCCTATGAGTGGCTCGAGCGCTGCGACGATGCCTGCTTCGGGGACGTGCATCGCCGCTTCCTCAAACCGCGCTCTCCGCGGCCGCTGCGCTTCTTCGACTGAGGTACGTTACGGGCGATCCTGTTCGGCGCGGCAGAACACCAGGGTATTGCCCTGGGACTGCGCGGCGCTGTAGCGATAGCCGGCCACGTCGAAGTCCTTGAGGCCTTCCGGATCGTCGAGGCGCTGCTGGATCATCCAGGCCGCCATCAGGCCGCGGGCCTTCTTGGCGTAGAAGCTGATGATCTTGTACTGGCCGTTCTTCTCGTCCTTGAACACCGGGGTGATCACACGGGCGTCGAGCTTCTTCGCATCGACGGCCTTGAAGTACTCGTTGGAGGCCAGGTTGACCAGTACCTTGCTGCCGCTCTCGGCGATGGCCCGATCGAGGGCATCGGTCAGGGTCGGCTTCCAGTAGGCATAGAGATCCTTGCCGGCCGGGTTGGCGAGCTTGGTGCCCATTTCCAGCCGGTAGGGCTGGATCAGATCCAGCGGTCGCAGCAGGCCGTAGAGGCCGGAGAGGATGCGCAGGTGCTCCTGGGCGAAGGCGTTGTCGCCTTCGTCGAAGGTGGCGGCTTCCAGCCCCACGTAGACGTCACCCTGGAAGGCCTGGGCGGCGGGCTTGGCGTTGTCCGGCGTGAAAGGCGTCTGCCACTCGGCGAAGCGGGCCGCGTTGAGCCCGGCGATCTTGTCGCTGACGCCCATCAGCTCACCGATCTGCTGGGGCGAGAGGTCGCGCAGGATGCCGATCAGCTCACGGCTGCGGTCGAGAAAGTCGGGCTGGGTGGCCTGGGCCGTGGTCGCCGGGGTCTCGAAGTCCAGTGTCTTGGCGGGCGAGATCACGCTCAGCATGGGGCGCTCCTGTGCCTGAATTGAGTCGGCTACGAGTATATCAGGCAGTGTCCCGGGCCGGGGCTATCGCGCTCATAGCCTTGGCCCGGGAGGGAGCATCGGCCTCAGGGGCTGGGGTTGGGGTGACGCTGGTGCACGGCTTCGATGGCCGCGAGCACCTCGTCGTCGAGGCGCAGCGACTCGCTCTCCAGGTTGCTCTCCAGCTGCGCCATGGTGGTGGCGCCGATGATATTGCTGGTCAGGAAGGAGCGCGAATTGACGTAGGCCAGGGCCATCTGGGCCGGGTCGAGGCCATGCTGGCGAGCGATCTCGACGTAGGCGCGGGTCGCCTCCTCGGCCTGCGGCGAGTTGTAGCGCTGGAAGCGCTCGAAGAGCGTCAGGCGCGCGCCTTCCGGCCGAGCGCCGTCGAGGTATTTGCCGGACAGCTTGCCGAAGGCCAGCGGCGAATAGGCCAGCAGGCCGACGTCCTCGCGATGGGCGATCTCGGCCAGTCCCACCTCGAAACTGCGGTTGAGCAGGCTGTAGGGGTTCTGAACCGAGGCGACCCGCGGCAGGTCCTGGTGCTCGGCCAGCTGGAGGGCATGCATCACGCCCCAGGGCGTCTCGTTGGAGAGGCCCACGGCCCGGATCTTGCCGGCCTGCACCAGCTCCTGCAGTGCCGACAGGCTCTCCTCGAGGGAGGTGGCGTCCTCTTCGGCGTCGTGCTCGTAGCCGAGACGGCCGAAGAAGTTGGCACGGCGGTCCGGCCAGTGCAGCTGGTAGAGGTCGACGTAGTCGGTCTGCAGCCGCGCCAGGCTGGTGTCGATGGCCTGGTGCAGGTGTTCGCGGGTCAGGCGCGGGCCGCCGCGGATGTGGTCGAGTCCCGGGCCGGCGGCCTTGGTGGCGATGATGACGTCGTCCCTCGCGCCGCGGGCCTTGAGCCAGCTGCCGACGTAGGACTCGGTCAGGCCCTGGGTCTCGGCCCTGGGCGGCACCGGGTACATTTCGGCGGTGTCGATGAAGTTGACGCCGAAGGCCACGGCGCGGTCGAGCTGCTCGTGGGCCTCGGCCTCGCTGTTCTGCTCGCCGAAGGTCATGGTGCCGAGGCACAGCCGGCTGACGTCGAGGCCGGTTCGGCCCAGGGGGCGGGTCTGCATCCGTTTCTCCTCATCAAGGGGGGCAGTGCCCTGGCATGGTAGCGCCGGGGGAGCGATATCGTAAACGCCGAGGGGTTGAGTCACTGCCGGGGCGGGCGTATGCTTCGCATCCGCTGCCTGGGAGGAGCCCACAAGGCGGCCGATTTTTCCGTACAGGACGCCGAGCACGGGAACATGCTCGACGTCATCAACCGACCCCCAGGACGCAAGGTTGTTTGTCATGCCGCAGGCATCGTCACTGTTCACTCGGCTCGAGTACCATCTGGCGCGCCAGCTGTTTCATACGCGCTGGCTGCCTCGCTCGCCGCGCACGCAGCGCCTGACCATGCATCTCTTCCAGCGCTGCGCGGATGCCGGCCACCCGGCCGCCCTGTCGCTGTACGGCCATATGCTGTTCCATCGCGCCGTCACGCCCCAGGACAAGGCACGCGGTGCCCGCTATGTGCTCGAGGCCGCCCAGGGGGGCGACCTGCATGCCCAGTATCAGGCCGGGCAGATCTACGAGCATGGCTGTGCCCAGTATCCGCATCGCGCCGACCGTGCGGTGACCTGGTACGCCCGGGCCGGCGAGGCGGGACATCGTCTGGCGGCGGAGCGCCTGGCGCGGGCTTACCGCGACGGCGAGCTGGAGCTGCCGCAGGATCCCGAACGTACCGCGCACTGGACGGCGCTGGCCGAACGCAACGCCGTGCCGGTGGCGCCACTGGACAGCGACGAAGCCGGGACGCGACACTAGGATGATGGCGCCTCATCCGGGGCAGTGACTTCGGCCGCCAATGATCGGCGGTCCTACATCATCAAGGACTCAGCAGCCCGTGACGTTACCGACACTGCTGGATATCGAAGCGTCCGGATTCGGACGCGGCAGCTACCCCATCGAGGTCGGCCTGGCTCGCGCGGACGGCAGCACCTGCGCCTTCCTGATCCAGCCCCTGGACGAGTGGACGCACTGGGATCCCAAGGCGGAACTCCTGCATGGCATCTCGCGCAATCGCCTGGCGCGCGAGGGCCACCCGGTACGTCAGGTGGCGCGCTGGCTCAACGACGAGCTGGCCGAGGTCGGCGTGGCCTACAGCGACAGCTGGGGCTACGACAACACCTGGCTGTCGCTGCTCTTCCACCACGCGGGCATGCTGCCCGCCTTCCGCCTCGAGGCCCTGCGCCGCCTGCTCAGCGAGGCGCAGATGGCGCGCTGGAGCGACATCAAGGAAGCGATCATCGAGGAGCGTGGCATCCATCGCCACCGCGCCGGGGAAGACGCCCTGCTGCTGCAGCTCACCTACCAGCGCACGCTGGAGATCGCCGACTGAGACGGCGATGACGCCCCGTGATGCTCTCGACCGCCCGGCCCCGTGCCGGGCGGTCTGCGTCGTGGGGCGCGAAACGCCTCGGGCGCCTCGGCGGCGAGCAGGTCCTGGCGGGTGCGGGCGTTGAGGAAACCGTGCTCCACGGTGCTGTCGAGGAAGGTCAGCAGCGGCGAATAGAAACCGGCGGTGTCGAGCAGGCCGATCGGCTTGTCGTGCAGCCCCAGATAGCGCCAGGTCCAGGCCTCGAACAGCTCCTCCAGGGTGCCGATGCCGCCGGGCAGGGCGATGAAGGCATCGCAGTGGGCGGCCATGCTGGCCTTGCGTTCGTGCATGTTGCGCACGCGGATCAGCCGGGTCAGCGCCAGGTGCGCCTGCTCGCGCTCCACCAGATGATCCGGCATCACGCCGATCACCTCACCGCCGGCCGCCAGCACGCTGTCGGCCAGCTCGCCCATCATGCCCACGCGGGCGCCGCCGTAGACCAGCGAGTGGCCTCGGCGGGCCAGCGCCTCGCCCAGCGTCCGGGCGGCGACGAGAAAGCGCGGGTCGTGGCCGTCCCGCGAGCCCAGGTAGACGCAGAATCTCGACATGATGTCCTCCTTGATGCGTGGTCGTCGGCGTGCCGACGCAAGAAGGGCGCCGTCAGGCGCCCTCGTGTGATCTCGCCATGCCACGGCCGACCGCTCAGGGCAGCAGGTCGATGACGCCGTATTCGGCGTCCACCCACTGACCGATGACGTTGTGACCGCACAGATGATGGGCGTACTGGGTGTGCAGGCAGCGCACCTGGTCCCAGTTGGCGATGCCGCCGATGCCGCGCTGGCGAAGCACGTCGCCGTAGCCGCGGCGCTCGACCTCGGCGCGCTGGGCCTCGCTCATGTAGCCCCAGCGGGCGGCCACGTAGTCCTCGTGGCTCTGGTGATAGGCGGCCAGGAACTCGGGGTCCTCCTTCAGCCGGGCCTCGAGGGTCTTGATCACGCCGGCGGCCTCGATGCGCGACAGCTCGATCTTGAGCCGCTCGTCGCTCAGCCAGTAGAGCGTCGGGAAGGGCGTTTCGTCGACGATGGGCGCCATGCGCAGCACCAGCGGCGTGCCCTCGCCGTCGGTGGCGGCCAGCGCCTCGATGCCGCGGGGCGCGCGGCCGAGCTGCGCGGCGATGACGGCGAGCTGGCGCTCGTCGGGCAGGGTGTCAGGTTGAATCACCATCGTCGGGGTCGTCTCGTATGAACTTGGTCGAGCGTCCCACGGCGCGAAAGAAGGTGCGGTTGAGCTGCTCGGGGGTGGGCACGTAGTGCCAGTGCCGTTCGCAGTACTCCCCGCCGCGCGCGATCAGGACATCGTAGAGGCGGTTGAAGGGCGCATCATAATCGTAGGGGTCTGCCCCGAACAAGCGGATATGCGGGTAGTCGGCGAAGCGCTCGAGGAAGAAGTTCTCCAGGTCGGCCTCGACGGCGCGATGGCGAGCGACGTCATCGGGATCGAGCCAGAGATCGTAGCGGATGGCCATGGGGCTTCCTTGGGATCGATGGGGCGGATACGACTGGGACCGCAGACGGCGGCGTTCGGCTCAGCGTGCCAGGGGGGCGAAGGTCGCCGACAGCAGTCGCGCCAGGTCGGCCGGGGCGAGGGCGAGCTCCAGGCCGCGGCGTCCGCCGCTGACGTGGAAGCGCGCCAGCGCCTCGGCGCTGGCGTCGATGAAGGCCGGCAGGCGCTTCTTCTGGCCCAGCGGGCTGATGCCGCCGACCACATAGCCGGTGGCGCGTTCGGCCTCGGCGGACTCGGCCATCTGCGCCTTGCGGGCACCGGCCGCCCGGGCCAGCGCCTTGAGGTCGAGCTGGCCGGAGACCGGCACGATGGCCATCGCCAGTCGGCCGTCGTCGAGGCGTGCGAGCAGGGTCTTGAACACCGACTCGGCGGACAGGCCCAGGGCCTCGGCAGCCTCCTCGCCGTAGGCGGGGCGGCGCGGGTCATGCTCGTAGCTGGCCGTCTCGAAGGCCACGCCGGCCTTTTCCAGGGCCTTGATGGCGGGGGTCATGCGTCCTGGGTCTCCGTGTCCTGCAGGTGGGCGGCGAGGGCCTCGCGGAGCGCGCCCTCGAGGGGGACCGCCCCCTTGGCCTGATGATCGTAGTGGACCAGTACGGTATGCCCCAGGTTGGCCAGTCGGCCCGACTGCCAGGCCTCCTGGGTCACGGTGAAGGAGCTGGTGCCGAGGCGAGTGAGATAGGTGCGGATCTCGATGTCCTGGCCGTAGTAGAGCTCGGCCCGGTAGTCGATCTCCATGCGTGCCATGATCAGCCGCCAGCGGCCCGGGTCGAGGTCCGGCGTGAACAGCCGGAAGAGGTCATTGCGCGCCAGCTCGAACCAGGCCGGCAGGCGGGTGTTGTTGATGTGCCCCAGGGCATCGGTGTCGTAGAAAGCGGGTTCGATGGTGCGCGTGAACATGGGCGTCCTCGTCGGTCATGGCCGGCCTGTCAGCATCGCCGCCGAGCAAGCGCTTGGTCAATGGGCGGGTCGGCGGCCCTTTCAGCCGCGCGCTGACGGCGTGCGGCGCTCGCGCCACCAGCGCTGCAGCCGGGTCCAGCCGAGCAGCCACAGCGTGGCCGCGGCGAAGCCCAGCAGCGTGCCCGGCCACAGGCCGAGGCTGTCGTAGGTCAGCGAAACCACCAGGGCGTACCACAGCAGCGAGCCGAGCCCAGCGGGATAGTGCTTGATCACGGTAGCCGTGGGCGCGGCACCCTGGGTCAGGTGCAGGATCACCAGGAACGGATACATGGTCACCGGGAAGGCCGCCATCACCCCGGCCCAGGCCGAGGGCACCACGTGGGCGAGGCCGGTGATCAGGAAGATGATGCCCGCGGCGAGGCCGGCGCGCAGCGCCAGGGCGGGCCAGGAGAAGCCGCCCTTGGGACTGGCCTTGATGTCCGGCACCCGGCGATAGAGCCAGGTGAACACGGCGATGGCGGCCAGCGTCGTCAGGGTGCCGGTGACGCGATCGAAGTCGATCCGGGTCAGCACCAGGCTGGTGGCGAGCCAGCAGGCGAGCCCCGTCAGGGTGCCCAGCGCGATGCCCGCCAGGCCGTCGCGACGGCCGCCGAGCAGGTAGCCGCCGCCCAGCGCCAGGGTCGCCGTGAACCCGGCCAGGGTGTGCACCGCGCTCTCGGCGGCGAAGACGGGCGAGAGCTCGAGGCCGATGAAGAACAGCGCGATGGCGGTGCCCAGCGGATAGCCGGAGAGCAGTCCGGCGACGCGGGTGCTGACGCGCTCGGCGATCATCGACAGGCCGAGCACCACGCCGATCGAGACCGCGAGCTTGGCCAGCTGCCAGGTAAGCGGAACGTCCATGTGATTTTCCTTATCCTAGAGGCATGTATCGTCGTGGAGAGGGCCATGGTCGGACACGATCTCTCGCCGCCGCCCCGCCCCGAGGGCTGCGAGCTGTGCGGCCGGGCGGCGCCGCTGACCCGGCATCATCTGATTCCCCGCGCCCTGCACGGCAAGGCGCGCTATCGGCGTCGATTCGATCGTGCCGAGCGGCTGACGGCGATCCTGTGGCTGTGTCACGCCTGCCACAAGCACATCCACGCGGTGCTCGGCGAGCGCGAGCTGGCCGAGCATTATCGCAGCCGGGAGGCGCTGCTGGCGCATCCGGAGGTTCGTGCTTTCGTCGAATGGCTGGCCACCAAGCCGGCGGGCTTCAAGCCCAAGAAGGCCGCGCGCCGGCGCTGATGTGGTGGGCGGGCGTTACACCAGCCGGAGGCCCTGGCGGTTCGGCCAGGCCGCCTCCTGAAGACATGGGCGCGGCGTCATACCAGGCGCAGTCCTTGGCGATCCGTCCAGGCGGCCTTGAGGGCGGCATCCAGCGGCTCGCGAAGGTGCTCGGGGAGGGCGTCGCGGGCGGCCTCGTAGCTGTCCGGGTCGCGGTTGCGCAGCCAGCAGTAGGCCCAGGCGCAGGCCTCGTCATCATCGACCGGCAGCGGCCGGGCCGGCATCTGCACCAGCAGGAACAGCGCGGTGCGGCCGGCCCACAGCGGCACTTCCTCGGGCGCCTCGGGGTCTGCCCAGGCGGTCAGGGTGGCGGCGTCGGGCGTGGCTGCGGGCTCGCCCAGCTTGGCCACCCGGGCGGTCTCGGCCAGGATCAGCGCCAGGCGATCCGGCGAGTCGCGGCCGATGTCCTGCCAGCGGGCGATGAGGCCGGGCAGGCCGCGGCGTACCTTGGCATAGAAGCCGCCTTGCGGCATGGTTTCAGTCATTGTTCATGGCCTCTGGGAGCAGGGAACGCAATGGAGTTCGATTTTGCCACGCCCGTGGAGCGACGCCACCCGCCCGAGGGCGACTGGCCGTCACAGAAATGGCATCGGTACGGCGAGGACGTGCTGCCGCTGTGGGTCGCCGACATGGACTTCCGCTCGCCGCCGGCGGTGATCGAGGCGCTGCGCGCCCGGGTCGACCACGGCGTCTACGGCTACGGCCGGGTGCCGGATAGCCTGCGCCAGGCGCTGTGCGACTGGAGTGCCGCGCACTACGGCTGGGACATCGCGCCCGGCTGGCAGCTGTGGCTGCCGGGGGTGGTGCCGGCGCTGCATCTGGCCAGCCTGGCGCTGACCGAGCCGGGCGACGGCGTGCTGACGGTGACGCCGATCTATCCGCCCTTCCTGCAGGTGGCCGAGCGCACCGGTCGCCTGGCCCAGCAGGCCGCGATGCGTCCGCCCGAGACGCCGGGCGACGACTGGCGGCTGGACCTCGACGCCCTGGAAGCGGCGATCACCCCCGAGACCCGGCTGCTGCTGTGGTGCCAGCCGCACAATCCCACTGGCCGCGTGTGGCGCGACGACGAGCTCGACGGCTTGGCCGAGCTGGTCGAGCGCCACGATCTGATCGTGGTCTCCGACGAGCTGCACGCCGACCTGATGCTCGACGAGGGGGCACGGCACCGGCCGCTGGCCGCCGCCTATCCGCAGCTGGCCGAGCGGATCCTGACGCTGTGGGCGCCGTCGAAGACCTTCAACCTGGCCGGGCTGACCGCCGCCTGCGCGGTGATTCCCGATGCCGGCCTGCGTCGCCGTTTCGCGGCCATGGCCAAGGGGCTGCAGCCGGACGGCAACGTGCTCGGCCTGGTGGCCGCCGAGGCCGCCTATCGTCACGGCGATCCCTGGCGCCAGGCGCTGCTCGAGACACTGCGCGCCCATCGGGCGCGGCTGATTGAGCGCGTGGCGCGCTGGCCGGGCGTGACCATGACGCCGCCCGAGGCCACCTATCTGGCCTGGCTCGACCTGCGCGAGGCGCCGGCACTGGAGGGCGTGGCCTCGCCCCAGCGCGTGCTGCTCGACCGCGCCGGGGTGGCGCTGTCCGACGGGGCGCCCTTCGGTCGGCCGGGCTTCGCGCGGCTCAACTTCGGCACCACCGCGACCCAGCTGGAAGCGGCGCTGGCGCGGCTGGACGGCGTGCTGGGGGCCTGACGCGACGCCGCCGCCCTCCGGAGAAGGGCGGCGGCGTTCGCTCGGTCCAGTCGCGGCTCAGTAGAGCAGGGCGAACAGCTTGCGGCGGTAGGTGGCGGTCAGCGGATGATCGTTGCCCAGGGCGTCGAAGACCCGCAGCAGGGTCTTGCGCGCGGCATCGTCGCCATAGGCGCGGTCCTGCTTCATCAGCGTCAGCAGCGCCTCGAGGCCGGCCTCGTACTGGCCGTCGGCCACCTGGCGCAGGGCGCGCTGGTACCGGGCCTCGCTGTCGTCGCGGCCTTCCAGGGCGGCCATTGCCTCGCGGGACGGGGCCTCCTCACCGAACTCGATGCTGGCGCGCACGCCGCGGGCCGGCGCGGCGTCGCGCTCCTCCGGCGGCAGGGCGTCGAGCAGCGCACGGGCCTCGTCCGACTCGCCGGCGGCCACCAGGGCGCGGGCCAGCTCCACCTTGTAGGGGCCGTAGTCCGGCCACTGTTGGGCGAGCTCGGCGTAGATCGCGCGGGCGGTCTCGGCATCGCCGGCCTCCAGCGCGGCGGCGGCCTGCTCCTCGGGGCTCTCCTGCACGCCCTCTGGCTCCGGGAAGTACTTACCCAGCCACTCGCGGATCTGCTTCTCGGGCAGCGCGCCCTGGATCTGGTCGACCAGGCCGCCCTGGCTGATCAGCTTGACGTCCGGCACCGAGCGCACGCCCAGCTGGGCGGCGATGTCCTGGTTGTCGTCGATGTTGAGCTTGGCCAGCAGGAAGGCGCCGTTGTACTCGCGGGTCAGCTTCTCCAGCACCGGCATCAGGTTCTTGCACGGCTCGCACCAGGGCGCCCAGCAGTCGAGCAGCACCGGCACCTGCATGGAGGTCTCGAGCAGCTGCTGGATGTTGCTGCGGTCGACATCGATGATCAGGTCATCGCGCTGCGCGGCCTGGCTTCCGCCCTGGGCGGCACCGGAGGCGGCGTCGGCCTGGCTGTCGGAGGTGAGCGGCTCACCGGTACGGGGATCGACGATCGGCATGGTGATCTGGCCTTGAACGGAATGAGTTTGCTCAGTAGATGCGGGCCCGAGTCGCCGACTTCAAGGGGCGTGGCAGGATCGACGGAGAAGCGGCGCGCGGGGCGTGCGGCGACTATGCTGCCGGTAGGGAGACGACCGGCACCGTGCCCTGGAGCGGTCCGGTGTCGTCTGCCGATGGCAGGGAGGAGTCGACGTGGGGAGATTCGTCGTTCATGGCGTCTCGGCCGGGCGTCGGCCGCCTCGCTGGTTCATCGGGTGTCTGGCGCTTGCGCTGATGGTCGGCTGCGCCGTCGCTCGGGCCGCCGAGCCCCCCGGCCTCTGCGTGCTGCCGGAGCTTGCGACCGACGAGCGTCCGCTCCCCGACGGGCCGCCCACCACGGTCGAGGTGGGCTGGGGCATCGTCGACGTGCTCGATATCGACGACGTCAATCAGCGCCTGGAGGGCGATTTCCTCCTGACCCTGGCCTGGGTAGACCCGCGGCTCGAGGAGCTGGAGGGCTGTCGCTTCCAGCGTTCCCGCGTCTGGGTGCCGCGCGTCACGCTGTTCAACTCCTTCTCGCTCACCGCACGGCGCGCCAACCTGCTCGATCAGGTCGTGGTCGAGACCGAGGGGCGGGTGGTCTACCAGCAGCGCTATGGCAGCAGCATCTCCACCTATCATCCGCTGAGGGATTTTCCTTTCGACCGCCAGGCATTCCTGTTTCGGGTCGGCTCGGTGGAATCGGGACCCGATCAACTGATGCTGGCGCCGATGTCGGAGCGCACCTTCCTGGCCCGGCGGCTCAATATCGAGGGCTGGCGGGTCACCGGGCTCGAGACGGCGGCGGCGACCGAGGCGGTGCCGGCGCTCAACGCGGAGCGCAGCATCTTCACCGCGACGCTCGAGGCCGAGCGGGTCTCCAGCTACTACGTGTTCAAGATCGTCCTGCCGATGGGCTTCATCGTGATGATGTCCTGGGCGATCTTCTGGGTGCCGCCCCAGCGCTATGAGTTCCAGATCGGCCTCGGCGCCACCTCGATGCTGACCCTGATCGCCTTCCAGTTCTCGATGTCCGGCTATCTGCCCAGGCTCGGCTACTTCACCATCGCCGATCGACTGGTGGTATGGGCGACGATCATGGTGTTCCTGGCGATCCTCAACGCGATCGTGACCGGGGTGCTGGTCGGCGCCGATCGCGAGGCCACCGCCGTGCGAGTGGATCGCCTGAGCCGCTGGCTATTTCCGCTGCTGCTGTTGCTCGGCTGGGGCAGCGTGCTGCTGTAGGCAAAGGCGTTTATCCCTTCTTGGATTTGTGAAGCGCCGAGCCCGACGAGCGGTATGTCGGCATTCAGCACAAACGAAAAAAGCCAGAACCCGTAGGTTCTGGCTTTTCTCTGATATTGGGTGTCTGGGCTCGGGTTTGAGCCGATGATCTTCCTTGGCTTGTGAAGAGTCGAGTCCGACGATGGGGTTTATCAATCGGCAAACGAAAAAGGCCGATGTCCCGAGACATCGGCCTTTTTCTGAAATTTGGCGGCTGGGATCGGGTATGAGCCGATGATCTTCCCGGGGTTGTGAAGAGCCGAGACCGACGAGCGGTATGCCGGCATCCAGCACAAACGAAAAAAGCCAGAACCCGTAGGTTCTGGCTTTTCTCTGATATTTGGTGCCTGAGCTCGGGTTTGAGCCAATGACCTTCCTAGGGTTGTGAAGAGTCGAGCCCGGCGATCGGGTTGATAACATCCGCAAAAACGAAAAAGGCCAATGTCCTGAGACATCGGCCTTTTTCTTATGTTTGGTAGCGGGGACCGGATTTGAACCGATGACCTTCGGGTTATGAGCCCGACGAGCTACCAGACTGCTCCACCCCGCATCAACGTGAGGCACATTATACAGAGAACCTGACCTGCGTCAACCCCGCCTCGAGCCGTCTCCGGGGGCCTCGTGTTGTCCGCTTCACCTGGTCCATACTCGAGACGAGCTGTCACGAAAATGACAGCCGGGCAGACGAGACTGTCTCGAGGGGCCGGGCCCGCCGCCCGGCCGCAGGTTGTATATCACCAGGGAGAGCATCAATGACAACATCCACTGCCGTAGCCTGGGTCACCGGAGGCACCGGGGGAATCGGAAGCGCCATCTGTCGTGCGCTGGCCGATGCCGGTTACCAGGTCGTCGCTGGATATCACAATCCCGAGAAGGCCCAGGCCTGGCTCGAGCAGCAGAAGGCCGACGGCTACGAGAATATCGCCCTGTCCGGCGTGGACCTCGCCGACTTCGATGCCTGCATGGCCGGCGCCAAGGAAATCCGCGAGACCCATGGGCCGATCAGTGTGCTGGTCAACTGCGCCGGCATCACCCGCGATGGCACCCTGAAGAAGATGAGCTCGGAGCAATGGAGCGAGGTCATCGACACCAACCTCAACAGCGTCTTCAATACCTGCCGCAGCGTGATCGAGGACATGCTCGAGCATAACTACGGGCGCATCGTGAACATTTCCTCGATCAACGGCCGCAAGGGGCAATTCGGCCAGGTGAACTACGCCGCGGCCAAGGCCGGCATGCACGGCCTGACCATGTCACTGGCCCAGGAGACGGCGACCAAGGGCATCACCGTCAACACGGTGTCGCCGGGCTATATCGCCACTGACATGATCATGAAGATTCCCGAGAAGGTGCGCGAGGCGATTCGCGAGACCATTCCGGTCAAGCGCTACGGCACGCCGGAGGAGATTGCTCGCCTGGTGGTGTTCCTGGCCGATCAGGAGTCCGGCTTCATCACCGGTGCCAACGTCGACATCAACGGCGGCCAGTTCATGGGCTGAGTCGAGAACAACAAGCGGCCCGACGAGGCCGTGCCCGGCAGAAGCGAACGCGAGGCCATGGCCTCGCGTTCGCGTTTCGGGGCGCAGGAAGAGGCGCCGCCCCTGGGCGGCTCAGGGGGGCGGCAGGCGGGTCAGGGTCTCGAGGGTGTGATCGAGTTCGCCGACCTCGCGCTCCCACAGCGTCGGCGAGACCGGGCCGGTGGCCAGCAGCTCGATCAGCACGCCTCGCAGTTCCTCGGCGCGGGAGGGCGTGTGCCCGAGGTTCTCGTTGAGCCGTTCGACCTGGATGGCCAGCCGCAGCGGGTCGTCCTGGCGGTGGCTGGTGTCGCCGGCCAGCAGCGCCAGATGGACGCGCAGGCGCGCCAGACGCTCCTCGACCTCGGTGGCCGGCGGCGGATCGCGGCGGGCGGCGTTGCGCGCGTCGTGGGCGTCCTTCAGCGTGTCGGGCAGCTCGGCGGGGGCCGGCACGTCCTGGCATTCGCCGCCGTTCTGCGCGGCCGCGTCCGCTTCCAGGTGGGCCTCCAGCAGCGGGCGTGCCCGGCGCCAGCGCTCGACCACTTCGGCGAGCGCCAGGCGCGCCAGGCGCTCGCGCCTAGCGCGCACGATGCCGGACCAGCGGCGGCGCATGCCCTCGCTGCGGCGCCCGGCGGGCAGCGGCTCCAGCGCGGCGGCTTCCTGGACGGCCTCGTCGAGCGACGCCGTGTCGTCGCTGCGCGCCGGCTGCCAGGCGTCAATGCGGTCGATCAGCGCCTGCATGGCGTCGAGCCGGTCGCGGTGGCGCTGGGCCTGGTCGCTGCGGTCGGCGTCGCGCTGGGCGAAGATCTCGTCGCACAGGTGGCGAAACTCGCGCCACAGCGTCTGCTCCTCCCCCTTGGGCGCGCGGCCCAGCTCGCGCCAGCGGCGCTGCAGGGCCTTGGCCTGCTCCGCACGGCGCTTCGCCGGCTGGTCGCCGTCGCGCAGGGCCCGGGCCTCCTCGATCAGCCCGCGCTTGGCCTCGGCGATCTCGCCGGCGCGCTTCTCGATCAGCGCCTGAAGAGCGTGGCGGATGCGGCCGAAGCGCCGGCCGATGGCCTCGGCCTCACTCCGCGGCACCGGTGACAGTCGTCGCCACTGCTGGCGGGCGCGGTCGCGAATCTCCCGTAGCGCGTCCGGATCGGCCGCGGCGGCGGGCTGGTCGAGCAGGTGCTCGAGCTGGTCGCACAGGGTCTGACGGGCCCTCAGATTGGTCTGTCGCTGGCGGTCCTGGTGAGTCCGCCACTCGCGCAGGCGTTCGTGGATGCGGTCCGAGGCGGCCCGGAAGGCCGTGGATTGATCGCGGTTGGCGGCGGCGTCGCCCAGGTCGCGCCATTCCTTCACCAGTCGGCGGTGGCGCCGGTCGAGCTCGGCGTCGTCCAGCTCTTCCTCCTCGGCCAGGGCCTGGATGGCCTCGCACAGCTGGGTGCGCTTGGGGCCGGCGACGAAGCCACGCCAGTCGCGCAGCTCGGCCAGTCGGGCGCCGAGGCGCTTGAGCCGGGCGGCCGGTTCGCTGCGCCGGGCCTCGGGCAGGTGGTCGATTTGCTGGCGCAGGCTCTGGTGGAGCCGGTTCGCGCCCTTGAAGGCACCGTTGTCGAGCAGGCGTTCCAGGCGGTCCAGGTCATCGCCCACGCGGGCCAGGCGCGCCTCGAGATCACCGGGCTCAGCCGCTTCGCCGGCCTCGTCGGCCAGGCGCCAGCCGGCGCGCTGCAGCAGCGGGGATGGCGGCAGGTCGTCGGGCCAGTCGCAGTCCTCGACGAGTTCGGCCAGCCGGACGTCGTCGCCGTCGCGCAGCGCCTTTTCGATGGCCTCGGCACGCTCGTCGAGGCGCTCCCGGGCCTCGACGATGCGGGCGAAGTCCGCCAGCGCCGCGTCATAGCGCTGGCGCAGCGTCTCGTCGGCGAGATGCTGTTCGGAGAGCGCCTGCCAGCGGGTCGCCAGCAGCTGTTTCTGGGCGCGCAGGCTGGCGATGTCCTGATCGGCGAGGCGCTGGGCGTTATGTAGCCCGTCGAGGCTTTCCTCCAGGGCGTCGATCAGTGCCTCGCGGGCCTGGTCGGCGTCCTCGCGACGTCGCTCGGCCGCGTCCTGGGCCTGTTCGTGGGCCTCGTGGTCGCTGAGCGTCTTGCGGCAGCGCAGGCAGGCCTCCTGATAGCGACGTTCCTGCTCGGCGCTCGGCATGTCGGACAGGCTCGCCCATTCGCGCATCAGGTGGCGGAAGCGGGCACCGAACATCGGCTCCCAGGCGGAGTGGCCGAGGGTCTCCAGCTTGCCCAGCAGCGCTTCGCGGCGTTCCCGAGCCGCGGCCAGCGAGGCCGCGTCGGCACGTCGCCGCTGCAGGCGCTCCCGGGCCTGGCGCACCACCTGGCGGTCGCGTCTTGCGCCCTGGATCAGCCGCTGCAGGCCGGCCTCGCTCTCGACCCGGGCCGCGGCCGCCTGGCGCACGGCGGCGATGCCGTTGTCGCAGGCCTGGCGGATCAGGGCCTCCTCGTCGTCGAGGCGAGCCAGGGCGGCCAGGCGCAGTTGCTGGTTGTCGCCCTCCAGGACGAGGCGCTCGGCCAGGTCGGCGTCGTCCAGGGATTCCGCCAGGGCGATGCGGGCGGGCAGGTCCAGCTCGCCGTCGCGGCCGCTCAGCAGGGCCACCAGCCGCTCGCTCAGTTCCGCGCTCTCGCCCCCCTCGTGTCGCAGGGCCAGCAGCCGCTGCGGTTCCTCGAGCCGCGCCAGCGCCTCGCGACGGACGTCGGGATCGGCGTCCGTCGCCAGGCGCTCGAGCTGAGCGGTCTGTGCGGGATCGAGGCGGGCGATGGCCTGGCGGCGTACCTCGGGATTCGGGTGCTGCCAGCGGGGGGCGAACAGGCGGCGGAGGAGTCCTGGCATGGGAGATCCTGAGAGTGGTCGGCGAGCCTGGCATGACGGACCGGCGCGCTGATGCGTGAGACGCGCCGCAATGGCGCGCTATCATTGAATTATCTAAGCATGCGGCGTGCCGGCAGAAAAGGGCGCGATGTGCGACTGTAGCCGTTACGAGACACTGACAAGCCGCCCGGGCGTGACATATGATCGGTTGCGGGATCGGGGGGACTCGCATAGCTTGTGAGCAGGTCCCCGACCATCATCCGACGTGGAGTTCGGCCATGAGCCTCAAAGTGGACAGGGATGGGATGGCTTTCACCTTCAAGGGCGGCATGCTGCCGATGACGGTCATGGAACTGACCAGCGCCGACCCCGAACGCATTCGCGAACAGCTTGCCGGCAAGCTCAGCCAGTCACCCGCCTTCTTCCAGCATACCCCGGTGGTGCTCAGCGTCGAGCAGCTCGACGAGCCGCATCTGGCGCTCGAGCGGATCTGCGCCGTGTGCCGGGCCCACAAGCTGCTGCCGGTGGCGGTGCGGGGCGGTGCCGACCCCGTCAAGCAATCATCCTGGGCGCTGGGGCTCGGCTGGTTCCCGCCCCAGGAAGCCGGGCGACCGCGCACCCTGGAGAGCGTGCCCGTCGGCGACGACGCTCCGGCGGCCGAGGCGCCCATCGCGGACGAGCCGGCACCGTCGACCGGCGCGGTGGGGCGCATCTATCGCGGCACCGTGCGTTCCGGACAGCAGGTCACCGCGCCCGAGGGTGATCTGGTGGTGGTAGGCGCGGTCAACGCCGGCGCCGAGGTGCTGGCCGGCGGCAGCGTCCATGTCTACGGGGCCCTGCGCGGTCGGGCCCTGGCCGGCATCCATGGCGATGCCGGGGCGGCGATCTTCTGTCGCGAGCTGCGCGCCGAGCTGCTCTCGGTGGCCGGCAACTACAAGCGGCTCGAGGATATCGATCCCCGGCTGCTGGGCACCGGGGTGCAGGTGCGCCTGAACGACGACCAGCTGGGCATCGCCCCGCTGGACTGACGCGCGGGCGACGATGAGGCGGCCCGTGACCGGGCCGCCCTTTCCATTAAATGACAGACAGGATGTGACACTTGGCCAAGATCATCGTTGTGACCTCCGGCAAGGGTGGGGTCGGCAAGACAACCAGTGCGGCCGCCATCGCGACGGGCCTGGCGCTGCGGGGCCAGAAGACCGCCGTCATCGACTTCGACGTGGGGCTGCGTAACCTCGACCTGATCATGGGCTGCGAGCGGCGCGTGGTCTATGATCTGGTTAACGTCATCCAGGGTGAGGCCGGGCTCAACCAGGCGCTGATCCGTGACAAGCGGGTCGACAACCTGCATATCCTGCCGGCCTCCCAGACCCGCGACAAGGACGCCCTGACGCTGGAAGGCGTCGAGACCGTGCTCAACACGCTGAACAAGGACTTCGACTACATCGTCTGCGATTCTCCGGCGGGCATCGAGCGCGGCGCCCAGCTGGCCATGTACTTCGCCGACGAGGCGATCGTGGTCACCAACCCCGAGGTGTCCTCGGTGCGTGACTCCGACCGCATCCTCGGGCTGCTGGCCTCCAAGACCCGGCGCGCCGAACGCGGCGAGGAGCCGATCAAGGAGCATCTGCTGATCACCCGCTACAACCCGAACCGGGTGGACAGCGGCGACATGCTCAACCTCGAGGACATCCAGGAGATCCTGGCCATCAAGCTGGTCGGCCTGATCCCCGAGTCCGAGGCGGTGCTACGGGCCTCGAACCAGGGCGTGCCGGTCACCCACGACGATCAGAGCGACGCGGGCCAGGCCTATTCCGACACCGTGGCCCGCCTCATGGAAGAAGACGTGCCGCTGCGCTTCCACCAGTATCAGAAGAAGGGGCTGCTCAGCCGCATGTTCGGAGGAAATCGCCGGTGAAGCTACTCGAATTCCTGAAGCGCGAGCGCAAGAAATCCGCCTCCGTCGCCAAGGAGCGGTTGCAGATCATCGTCGCGCACGAGCGCAGCCAGCGCGGCCAGCCGGACTACATGCCGATGCTCGAGCAGGAGCTGCTGGAGGTGATTCGCCGCTACGTCCAGGTCGACGACGAAGCGGTCAACATCTCCCTCGACAGCGAGGACAACTGTTCCGTGCTGGAGCTCAACGTCACCCTGCCACGGGGCTGAGCAGCGGCTGAGTCGTCGTGCCCCCTGTGCTAGGCTTGGGGGCCGTTTTCCTATGCCCGCTCGGAGAGCTCGCCCATGGCGAAGTCGCAAGCCGCCCCCCTGACCTTCCTCTGGCACGACTACGAGACCTTCGGGGCCGACCCGCGCCGCGATCGGCCCTCCCAGTTCGCGGCGATTCGCACCGACGCCGAGTTCAACGAGATCGGCGAGCCCATCGAGCTGTTCTGCAAGCCCGCCGACGACTACCTGCCGCATCCCCAGGCCTGCCTGATCACCGGCATCACGCCGCAGCAGGCGCGCCGCCGCGGGCTGCCCGAGGCCGAATTCGCCGGCCGGGTGATGGACGCCATGAGCCAGCCTGGCACCTGCGTGGTGGGTTACAACAACGTGCGCTTCGACGACGAGGTCGGTCGCCACCTGTTCTACCGCAACCTGCTCGACCCCTATGCCCGGGAGTGGCAGAACGGCAACTCGCGCTGGGATCTGATCGACGTGGTGCGGGCCTTCCACGCCCTGCGCCCCGAGGGCATCGAGTGGCCGACCCGCGAGGACGGCTCGCCGAGCTTCAAGCTCGAGCATCTGACCGCCGCCAACGGCATCGAGCATGCCGGCGCCCACGATGCGCTGGCCGACGTGCGGGCGACCATCGCCCTGGCCCGCCTGCTGCGCGACTGCAACGCCAACCTCTTCGATTACCTGCTGGCCCAGCGCGGCAAGCGCCAGGTGGCGCGACAGCTCGACGTGCCGGGCCGCAAGCCGATACTGCACGTTTCGCGGCGCTACCCGGCCAGCCGCGGCTGCAGCGCCCTGGTGATGCCGCTGGCCGAGCATCCGACCAATCCCAACGGGGTGATCGTCTACGACCTCTCGGTGGACCCCGAGCCGCTGCTGACGCTCACGCCCGAGCAGATTCGCGAGCGGGTCTTCGTCAGCAACGACGACCTGGCCGAGGGCGAGTCGCGGATCCCGCTCAAGGTCATCCACATCAACAAGTGCCCGGTGGTGCTGCCCGCCAGCGCACTCAAGGACGTCGCCGGCCCCCGCCAGGGCGAATACGGAGACATCGTCGAGCGCCTCAGCCTGGACATGGCCGCCTGCCGCCGGCACTGGAAGACCCTGACCGATCACCCCGAGGTAATCGCTCGGGTCAGCGAGGTGTTCGCCGCGCCGCCGCCCGAGCCGCCCCACGATCCCGATCTGATGCTCTACGCCGGCGGCTTTTTCTCGCCCTCGGACCGCCAGCAGATGGAGCGGGTGCGGGCCACCGATCCCTGGGATCTGGTGGGGGCGGGCTTCGCCTTCCAGGATCCACGGCTGGAGGAGATGCTGTTCCGCTATCGGGCGCGCAGCTACCCGGACACCCTGACCGGCGAGGAGCAGGCGCGCTGGGAGGCCTTCCGCTGGGAGCGCATGAACGACGCCGCCGTGGCCGGCTTCACGCTCAAGGAGTTCGCCCGCGAGATCGACCGCCTGAACCAGGGTGCGCTCGGCGACCGCGAGCGTCAGATCCTCGAGGAGCTGGTGATGCACGTGGAGGCGATGATGCCGGCCCAGGCCTTCGGCTGACCGGCCGCGCCTTTTTCGCTGCCCTGACCCTTTGCCCCTGAACGACGACGCCCGGCCAATGAACTGCACCCCGAAAGTTGGACACCCAATCCAACCTTCGGGG
>NZ_PYUQ02000029.1:0-2821 GCF_003030865.2 Halomonas sp. SL1
TGGCCCGTGAGGCTTGACCATATAACACCCAAGTGGTCTGTGATCGACAACAGACGACGGCGGATACGCGAGAGACATATCTCGTCAGCATGATTCGCATTGCCTTTTTCGCCTGACGACCATAGCGTGCGGGAACCACCTGATCCCATGCCGAACTCAGCAGTGAAACCGCTCAGCGCCGATGGTAGTGTGGGAGTTCCCATGCGAGAGTAGGTCATCGTCAGGCACTTATACCGAGAAAACCCCGAGCCCATAAGGCTCGGGGTTTTTTCATGTCCGAACGTTTAATGTGATCTCCTCCAAAAAACGTCCCGTCCTCTTCAAGAGGGCGGGGCGTTTTTGGTTTGGCTGACACGGTGGATCAGTCCGTGACTTCGTATAGCTCGATCGGAGTGCCGTCGGGATCGGCCAGGAAGGTGAAACGCGCGCCGGTGAACTCGTCGACGCGGATCGGCTCGGGCGCCGCGCCGCGTGCCCCGAGCAGAGCGACACAGGCATCGAGATCGGGCGTGGCGAGCGCCAGGTGGCGCAGCCCGCAGGCCTCGGGGTAGCTAGGACGCGGCGGCGGCGAGGGGAAGGAGAACAGCTCGAGCTGAATGCCGCCCGGCAGGCGCAGGTCGAGCTTGTGGCTGTCGCGTTCCTCGCGATAGGACTCGTTGAGGATTTCGGCGTCCATCACCTCGAGGTAGAAACGTCTGGCGCGTGGGTAGTCGGCGGTGATCAGCGCCACGTGGTGTACGCGGCTCAGGGGCAGTCGTGAGTCGGCCATGGGGGCCTCGGTATCGGTCGGGAGAGTATTTGTCCGGCGGGGCGGGCGAGGGGCGTCGAGCGACGCCCCTGACGTTCAAGGTCGGCTCAGCGGCAGAGTTCTTCCAGCACCTCGACAAGGCTGTCCATCTCGTCCTCGGTACCGATGGAGATGCGCAGCCAGCCGTCCAGCGCCTCGGTGTTGAAGTGACGCACCAGCACGCCGCGCTCGCGCAGGCCGACGAACAGCTGGGCGGCATCCTGCTCGGGGTGGTGCACCAGCAGGAAGTTGCTCTGCGACGGCAGCACCTGGAAGCCGAGGCTCTCGAGGCGCGTGCGCGTGCGCTCGCGGGTGGTGATTACCGCCTCGCGGCAGGCGTCGAAGTGCTCGCGGTCCTCCAGCGCGGCGACGCCGATGGCGCTCGCCAGGCTGTCGATCGGGTAGGAGTTGAAGGAGTCCTTGACCCGCTCCAGCCCTTCGATCAGCTCCCGCGAGCCCACCGCGTAGCCGAGCCGCAGGCCGGCCAGACTGCGCGACTTGGAGAAGGTGCCGGTGACCAGCAGGTTGGGGAAGCGCTCGATCAGCGGGATGGCGCTCTCGCCGCCGAAGTCCACGTAGGCCTCGTCGACCAGCACCACCGACTCGGTGAGGCGCTCGAGCAGCGCGGCGATCGCCTCGCGGCCGTGGCCGTGGCCGGTCGGCGCGTTGGGATTGGCGAAGATGGCGCCGCCGGCGTCCGGCGAGAAGGCCCCGAGGTCGACGCGCCAGTCGGCGTCCAGCGGCAGGGTGCGGCGCTCCACGTCGTAGAGCCGGCAGTACACCGGATAGAAGCTGTAGGTGATGGCCGGCATCTCGAGCGGGCGGCCGTTGGCGAAGAAGGCCTGGAAGGCCAGGGCCAGCACCTCGTCGGAGCCGTTGCCGACGAACACCTGCTCGACCTCGACGCCGAACTCCCGGGCCAGCGCCTCGCGCAGGCCATGCGACTCGGGATCGGGATAGCGGCGCAGATGGTCGGCCGGAAACTCCCGCAGCACCGCCTCGACGCCCGGCGCCGGCGGATAGGGGTTCTCGTTGGTGTTCAGCTTGATCAGGCGCTCGCGCGGCTGCTCGCCGGGAACGTAGGGCGTCAGCTCGCGGACCTTGGGGCTCCAGAACTTGCTCATCGTCACTTCTCGGATCGTGGGGCAATCCGTTCATGGTCGCCCGGGGGCGACGCCCGCGCAAGCCGGCCCGCGGATGATCGCCGGACGAGGGGCAAGCCGGTGCTGTTCGGGCTGTGCGCTGTTCCCACGAGAGGTTATGCTGTGGGGCAGGCTGCCGTGAAGGCGGCGTCATGCCCATTGGTTAGGAGGACGAATATGCAAATCAGGACGTTGCTGGCCGGTTCCGCGATGCTTGCCCTGCTGGCAGGCTGTGCGGGTGGCCCTGGCGGGCAGGGCACCGAGCCCGGAATGGAAGCGACCCAGAGCACCTACCAGGGCACGCTGCCCTGCCGTAACTGCGAAGGGATCGATCTGAACGTGACCATGATGGGCGATGCCCAGAGCCCTGCCGCGGATCGCACCTTCGACCTGCAGGCCTCCTACCGCGGCCACCCGCAGAATCCGCCGGACGAGAACTACGAAGGTCGCTGGCAGCTGCTCGACGGCACCGCGGACAATCCCGATGCCACCGTCTACGAGCTGACGCCCCAGGGCGAGGGCCAGACCTATTTCTTCCTGCGCCTCGACCCGCAGACCCTGGAACTGATCGACCCCCAGCGTCGCCGTTTCCAGAACAACGAGATGCTGCGCCTGAAGCGCCTGTAAGGCAGCGGAACGCGTAGCAGTGAGGGGCGGCCGACGGGCCGCCCCTCGTCGTTGGGCCTTCGGGCCTGTCATTCCAGAGAAACCGTCGTCGGACATTCCATGGCCAAAGCGAAAAGCGCCTTCGTGTGCACCGAATGCGGTGCCGAGTACAGCAAGTGGCAGGGGCAGTGCACCAGCTGCCGCGAGTGGAACACCCTGAGCGAGATCCGGCTGTCGGCCGCCCGTCCCGGTGCGGGCAATGGCGGCGGGGGCGGCTCCGCGGGGC